>CAMWRL010000112.1 GCA_947176685.1 uncultured Ruminococcus sp.
ATATAAGATGTACAATTATTCGGGAGGTTTTTTAATGGAACATCAGTTGACGCACATTGAAGGTACAGTGGAAAATATAGTTTTCAGAAACAACGACAACGGTTATACGGTAATGGACTTTGATTCCGGCGGTGACTGGATAACTGTTGTCGGTGAGTTCGTTGAAATTTCAGAAAGCGAATGCCTTATCCTTGAAGGCAGTTATGTGAATCACCCAAGATACGGAACGCAGTTCAAAGTTGAAACATATGAACAGCAGTTTCCGGACACCGCCGTGAATATAGAAAAATATCTTGCTTCGGGAGCTATCAGGGGCATTGGTGCCAGACTGGCTGTAAGAATTGTAAAGGCGTTCGGGGACAAAAGCCTTGAGATTATCGAAAAAGAGCCTCAGCGTCTTATGGAAATCAACGGCATTTCCCCGAAAAAATGCAAGGAAATTGCTCAGGATACAAAAAGAATTTTTGCGTTGAGAACCATTAAGACTTTTTTTGATAAATATAAAATAAAATATGCTTTTGCAATGCGGACATATCTGCATTTAGGTTCGGACGCTATAGACCAGCTTCAGGTCAATCCATATCTTCTGTGCAATGACGCTATCGGAATTGATTTCGGCAAAGCTGACGAAATAGCCCTTGACATCAATATAGATATGACTTCGCCATACCGCATTGTTGCCGGAACACGTTACATACTCAAAGAAAACTCTATGCAGGGGCATTCCTGTCTTCCTGCCGAAATGCTTTTCGGTCAGGCTGTCGGACTGCTGAAAATTTCCGGAGAATATTTCCGGAAAACCTACAGCGAAGCAGTTGTAGGAAAAGAGTTTTTTGAATATACCGCCAATGATATGACATATGTATATCTTCCGGAGTACTACAACGCCGAAAAATATATAGCTGACAGGATAAGTTCGATACGTCCGGCAAAGAAGAAGACAGACTGCGAAAAACTTATAGATGATGAGGAAAAGAAAAATAATATAAAATATGAGTCACTGCAACGCAAAGCAATTTCGGACGCTCTTTCCGAAAAAGCTATAATACTTACCGGAGGTCCGGGAACGGGAAAAACTACTACTCTTAATGCTGTAATTTCTATTTTCAAAAAGAAAGGAATTAAAGTATTCCTTGCCGCACCAACCGGACGAGCCGCCAAACGTATGACTGAGCTTACAGGCTATGAAGCTAAAACAATTCACCGTCTGCTTGAAATGAAGTTCAGCGATACGACCGGCGGACAGGAGTTTGCACATAATGAAGCCAACCCCCTTGACTGCGATGCAGTTATAATTGACGAAATGTCTATGGTTGACCTGCTTTTGTTTGAAGCCCTGCTCCGTGCCTTGAAGCCAAAATGCAAACTTATAATAACCGGAGACAGTGACCAGCTTCCGTCTGTAGGTGCAGGAAATCTTCTCCGTGACCTCGTTGACGGACAGGCTGTCACGGTTATCAGGCTGAACGAGATTTTCCGGCAGGCACAGCAGAGCCTTATTATTACAAATGCCCATAGAATAGTTTCCGGACAATATCCGGACCTTACCCGCAAAGACAATGACTTTTTCTTTTTTCTGCGTTCAAATCCCGAACTTGCACTACAGCTTGTAAAAGACCTTGTAAGCGTCCGTCTGCCGAAAAAATACGGTTACTCCCCTTTGGACGACATACAGGTAATAGCACCGTCCCGAAAAGGCATTGTCGGCACAAACGAACTCAACAGGGTTTTGCAGAACGAAATAAACCCTCAGAACGGTATGAAAGGCGAAGTCAAGTCACAAAACGGAATCTTCCGCAGCGGCGACAAGGTTATGCAGAACATCAACAATTACGAAATCGAATGGGAAAAGAACGGCGAAAAAGGCAAAGGAATTTTCAACGGCGATATAGGCAGAATTATCTCTATATCCAAAAGCGAAGTAACAATTGACTTTGACGGCAGAGTCTCCGAATACACTTATGAACTGCTTAATCAGATTGAACTTGCCTATGCTATAACCGTCCACAAAAGTCAGGGCTGCGAATTTGAAGCGGTCATATTGCCGGTACAAAGCGGTTTCGATATGCTCAACCATAGAAATCTGCTTTATACTGCCGTGACCCGTGCAAAAAAACTCCTTATACTTATAGGAAACGAACAGGTTATTTACAGAATGGTTGACAACTGTCACGGCACGGAGAGTTTCACCTGCCTGAAAGATATGCTGTCAGAAAACGGAAAGGATTAAACAGGAATGTCAAATAATGATATCGGTATAGATTTAGGAACTTCAAATATAGTAATAACTATGGGCGGCAAGGGCGTTGTGCTGAGTGAACCGTCCGTTATTGCCTACAATACACGAACTGAAAGAGTTCTGGCGGTCGGCAAAGATGCTTATGAGATGATAGGCAGAAATCCGGAATACATATGCGTATCTCGTCCGGTAAGCGACGGGGTTATTTCAGACGACGACTTGGCGAAAAGTATGATACGGGAATTTATTATGAAAATTTCCGGACATCAGTTATTGAAACCTCGTATTATCATATGTGTACCGGCGTTCGTCACCGACATAGAAAGCCGTGCGGTAGTTGATGCCGCAAAGTTCGCAGGTGCAAGGCAGGTATACCTTATACAAGAACCCGTTGCTGCTATGATTGGGGCAGAAGTGGACATTGAAAAAGCTAAGGGTCATATGATAGTTGACATTGGCGGCGGCACTACTGATATAGCAATCGTTTCAATGAACGGCGTTGTAACTTCGCACACAATCAAGGTCGCCGGAAATTCTATTGACCGTTCTATAATAAGGTATATGCAGAACCGTTACAAGCTCCTTATCGGAGAACGCACCGCCGAAAAAGTAAAAATAGGTTTGTGCAATCTGTATGACCCCAGTGATGATATAACTTTCATAGTCAAGGGGCGCAGTTTACTCAAAGGTCTGCCGTCACAAGTGCTTATAAGTGAAACAGAGCTTTTCAAGGCGGTTGAAGACGATACTTTCGCAATTATGGAAGCCATAAGAAAAGTTCTTGAAGAATCACCGCCGGAGTTGGTCGGAGACATATATGACAACGGACTTCTTCTTACAGGCGGAGGGGCATTGCTGGGCGGACTTGCTCACCTGATAAACCGCACACTCGGCATAAAGTGCAACGTTGCAAAAGACGCTGTAAACTGCGTTGCAAAAGGTACAGAACTTGCTTTCGGCAAAATGAAAAACCTGCTTGACGGTTTTGAAACGGCGGCAGTATACAAATATTTATAAAACAAAGACTGTACGGAATATATTTTCTGTACAGTCTTTTGCTCTATCCTATATTGAAAGCTTTTCTTCCGGCATAAACCGGATATTTAAGTTCTTCTTCTATTCTGAGTAAACGGTTATATTTTGCGGTACGCTCCGAACGTACAGGCGCACCGGTTTTAATTTGTCCGGAGTTGAGGGCTACAGCAAGGTCTGCAATGGTAGTGTCTTCTGTTTCTCCGGAACGGTGCGAAATTATCGCCGTATATCCGGAACGCTGAGCCATTTTGACGGCTTCTGCCGTTTCCGAAACAGTCCCGATTTGATTTAGTTTTATCAATATTGAATTTCCTGCTCCGGAGGCTATCCCCTTTTCAAGTCTTACGGTGTTGGTAACAAACAAGTCGTCTCCGACAAGCTGAACTTTTTTTCCTAAATCTCTCATATTTTTCCAGCCGTCCCAGTCGTTTTCGTCAAGACCGTCTTCTATTGAAATAATCGGGTAATTATTCACAAGGTCTTCCCAGTACATAATAAGCCCGTCTGTAGTAAAGGTTTTTCCGGACTTTGGCAGTCTGTAGAATCCTGTCCCCTTTTCGTCTTTCCATTCCGAAGCCGCCGCATCTATCGCCAATACAAAGTCTTTTCCTGAACTGTAACCGGATTTTTCCACAGCGTCAAGAATAGTTTCAATAACTTCCCTGTCGTCCGCAAAATCGGGGGCAAATCCGCCCTCGTCCCCTACCGATACTGAAAGCCCTTTACTTTTCAGGATTTCCGCAAGTTTATGATAGACTTCCGCACACCACCGCAGTGCTTCTTTAAAAGTTCCTGCCCCGACAGGCATAATCATAAACTCCTGAATGTCGATTATATTTGAAGCGTGTGCGCCGCCGTTAAGAATGTTCATCATAGGCACGGGGAGCGTAGTTCCCTGAATACCTCCTATGAATCTGTACAACGGGATTCCGGCAGACACCGCAGCAGCTCTTGCCGCTGCGACAGATACCGCAAGAATAGCGTTCGCACCTAAATTGGACTTGTTTTCCGTACCGTCTGCATCGGTCATAATTCTGTCAACTGCGTAAATATCATCTGCGTTTTTTCCCCTCAGAATACTGTTTATAGTATTATTGATATTGGACACGGCTTTCTGTACGCCTTTTCCGGAATAACGTTCTCCGCCGTCACGGAGTTCGTGGGCTTCGTACTCTCCTGTAGATGCGCCGCTTGGTGCTGTACCTCTTGCAACAGTTCCGTCAATAAGGGTTACTTCTGCTTCAACTGTCGGGTTGCCTCTTGAATCAAGGATTTCCCTGCCGGTTACTTTCAAAATATCTATAAAAAAAACCTCCTGTCTGTTATGATACTATTATCATACACAACAAACAGGGGTTTATTCATCTGAGATTAAAGACTTGAGATTTTATCAACGGCGTTTTCGAGCCAGTCGCCCTCAAAAAGTTCAACAGTACCGTTATCGCAGTGTTTCGCAAAGTCTGTACATATCGGCAGTCTTGCAAGTACCGGAATACCATATTGTTCAGCGATTTCGTCAAGGTGACTGTCACCGAATACATTTATTTTCTTTCCGCAGTCCGGACACTCGTAATAACTCATATTTTCAATGATTCCTATAATCGGAATATTCATCAACTTAGCCATTTTGACAGCCTTTCCGACTATCATTGAAACAAGCTCCTGCGGTGAAGTAACGATAACAATTCCGTCAACCGGAAACGACTGGAATACAGTCAACGGTACGTCACCAGTTCCGGGAGGCATATCAACAAAAAGATATTCAGTATCTTTCCAGATAACGTCAGTCCAGAACTGCTTTACAACACCTGCAATAACAGGTCCTCTCCAAACAACGGGGTCAGACTCGTTTTCAAGCAGAAGGTTTACAGACATAACGTCAATACCCATTTTGCTTTTGGTTGGTAAAATGCCTTTTTCACAAGCGTCAGCCTTGCCGTGTATACCAAAGGCTTTCGGAACAGACGGACCTGTTATATCAGCATCAAGGATTCCGACATTTTTTCCACGCCTCTGCATACTTACGGCAAGCAATGATGATACCATAGTTTTGCCGACACCGCCCTTACCGCTTACAATACCGATAACTTTTCCTATATTGCTCAATTCGTTGGGCTTTTCAAGAAAACTCTGCTGATTGCAGTTTCCGGCACTCTCACAGCCTGAACAGTCGTGATTACATTCGTTTGACATAATTTAAAACTCTCCTTTGATTATTTTGTTCCGAACATTCTGTCACCGGCATCGCCTATTCCGGGAACTATGAATTTGTTTTCATCAAGCCCCTTGTCCTTTGCGGCTGCGTATATTTCAACATCGGGGTGTTCTTTCTGGACTGCTTCAACGCCCTCCGGTGAGCATATTATGCACATAAATTTTATGTTTTTTACGCCGAGTTTTTTAAGTTCGCTGATAGCCGTACAAGCCGAATATCCTGTAGCAAGCATAGGGTCAATTATAATGCAGTCTCTTTCAGCCACATCGTCCGGAAGCTTTGCGTAATACTTGACAGCTTGATGAGTTTCGGGGTCACGGAAAAGTCCGATATGACCGATTTTTGCGGCAGGTACAAGTGCAGTAACGCCGTCCATCATTCCGAGACCTGCTCTCAGAATCGGTACAAACGCAAGTTTTCTGCCGGAAATTACCTTTGTTTTCGCAACCGCTACCGGAGTTTCGAGTTCGATTTCCTTTAAAGGCAAATCCCGTGTAGCTTCATAGCAGATAAACATTGCGGTTTCGGAGACAAGTTCACGGAACTCCTTTGAACCTGTGTTCTTGTCTCTCATAAGTGAAATTTTGTGCTGAACA
>CAMWRL010000113.1 GCA_947176685.1 uncultured Ruminococcus sp.
ATATCAATGTATATATTTATTTTTATAATAAATATAATTTTCAGTATTTTTATTAATTCAATCCTTGAAGTACTCTTTGAATTTTTACTTGGATTCGGATTTTAAAATAAATATAAAGGAGGATTTTTATATGTCAGATACTATATTTGGTTTGTTGCTTATCGGAATAGTGGTATTTTTTAGAATGTCACTGCTTGAATTTAAGGGTACTCCGAAAGACCATTTATACTATAAGAAAAGAAAGACAAAGTTTATAATTTCGGCTGTGCTTATGGGGATAATTTTGGTGTCGGTTGTAGTGTTGTTTATAATGATAATGATGATAATCAGATAAAAGGAGAAATTTTATATGTTTGTAGATTTGTTGGTTACAGTAATACCGGTCGGAATAATTTTATTTTTTATTGTTTCATTGATTCTGTTGAAAAAAACTCCGAAGGACAGCGGAAAATATAAGTCAAGAAAAAATGCTTTTATAGATTCGTCAATACTTGCCGGAATACTTGTAACAGTAATTGTGTTATCATTTGTAAATGCTGGTATTATATTAGAAGGTCTTTTTTTCTGTATACCAGTCGGAATAATAATATTTTTTATAGTATCGCTGGTTTTGCTGAAAAAAACTCCGAAAGACAGCGAAAAATACAAGTCAAGAAAAACTGCTTTTATAGTATCAGCTGTGCTTGCCGGAATACTTGTGACAGCATTTTTAGTGTTGTTTATAATGGCGCAGATGATAATTATCTATATGTAAAGGGGTCAGAAATGAGTGACAAGCTATTTCATAAAATATTGATAATAATTTTAATTATCGGTGCAGTAAGTACAGCTGTACTTGTCGGATATACATTTTATCTGCACGAACACTGTTCAATAATATCATACATCGCAAACGGAGGCTGATTATGAAAAGACAGATTGCAGTAATATTGTCCATAATACTTGTATTTGCCGGATTTGACTTTTCTGTGTACAACCTTTTCACGAAGCGTTACATTAACAGCACAAGCAGACAGATGCAGGCGAAGTCCATAGAGCTTGACAAATATCTGCCGTTTGATAAAAATTCAGAAGTGGTCAGGGTTGACACGGACTTTAAATTAACTGAAAATTTACCTGTTATAGACGGTGCGGCGGCATTGTATCCGGTATTTTCGGGATTTGTGAACGCTGTTTATCCGGAGGACAGCGTTATTTTTGACGGCGAAAACTTCGCTCCGGAAAGTTCTCTGCATTATACGAATACTTTGAGGGCATACAAGGCGGTTGTGGACGGTGAAGCAGATATTGTCGTGTGTGCCGAACCCTCAGAAGCACAGCTTGCATATGCCGATGAGCAGGGAATTGAACTGGAGTTTCTGCCGATAGGTAAAGAAGCGTTTGTGTTTATCGTAAATAACGAAAATCCTGTAAGTGACCTGACAGTTGAACAGATAAGGGGTATTTATTCCGGAAAATATACAAACTGGTCGCAGGTTGGCGGAGACAGGACTATAATTGACCCTGTACAGAGAATCGAGGGAAGCGGAAGTCAGTCGGTTATGGTATCATTTATGGACGGCACGCCTATGAAAAAAAATCCTTTCGGATTTATGGGCAGGGCGATAGGATTTTCATTCAGGTATTATGTTTCCGGAATCGTGGACAACGGCGGTGTTAAAATGCTTTCGGTAAACGGCGTATATCCCGACAAGGAAAATATATCTTCCGGTAAATATCCGATAACGGTTGACTTCTATGCGGTTTACAGAAAAGACAATACTAATCCGAATGTTGAGTTAATGCTTGACTGGATTCTTTCGGACGACGGACAGGAAATTGTTGAAAAATCAGGATATATTCCTGTAGAGTAGGAGGACTTTATGTTTATAATTCTTGAGTCAGGTATATTTTGGCAGATGTTTCTGGTATTTCTTGTGGTGGAAATATTGTTAGGATTTTTTATGACAATATCAGGAAATACTATAATTACTAAAATTTTCATTGTAATAGGAGATATTCTGCAAATTTTCTGGGAGCTTTTTATGCTTACGCTATATCTTCTGGCTTTGTGGACTGGCGTACCCGACATATTCAGAGCAATAAAGTTTGCTCATGAAATAGAAATATGGTATATATTCCTTAGTGCTATAGTAACACTGATATTTCTTGTGTTTGTGTTTTTGCCATATGGACTGAGCAAGTGTTTATATTGTTGGTATTATAAGAAAAGAAAAGTATCGGAACGCTGGATTATACCATCAAAAATAATAAGCATTATAACAGCATTAATATATATATTTGGGGGATTGATTCTCTGAACATATGAGAGGATTTAATTATGAAATTTTCAGAAAAAAATACTTTAATTAAAATTTTCATTATAATAGGGGATACTCTGCAAATTTTCTGGGAGTTTTTTATGCTTGCGATATTTGGACTTCTGTCTTATCAGGCTTTGGGCGGAGGCGAAACATTTGACAGACTAACGTTTTCTTTTAAAATACAGAATATATTCTGGTTTATTACAGTGACGCTGATATTTATAGTATTTGCGTTTCTGCCGTACGGATTGAGCAAGTGTTTATATTGGTGGTATTACGAGGAAAGAAAAATTTCGGAACGATGGATTATACCCTCAAAAATAATAAGCATTATAACGATATTAATATATATAATCGGTAGTATCAGCGATTTTATTAACATATGAGAGGTTTTAATTATGTGGTTGATTCAATTGTTTTTTGAAATACTTTGTGACTTTGGAAGTCCGCATTTGTTTTTTGCATTGCTTGTGGTTATGGGATTATTAAGATTTTTTATGGAAAGTTCAGGAAAAAATATTTTAATTAAAATTTTTATTATAATAGGAGATATTTTTCAGATTTACTGGGAATATCTTATATTTCTTATATGTTGTCTGTTTACATTTCCACGAGGCAGTGCTAGCGATACAATGGACGGTACAGAGTACTATTATGACCCTGAAATGATTTTTTTCTTTATTATAGTAATACCAATATTATTTTTATTGGCGTTTTTGCCGTACATGATAAGCAGACGTTTATATAATAAATGTTACAGTTACCGGAAAATGTCTGAAAACTGGATTTTTCCGTCACGCCTGATAAGTATTATTACAGTTACATTATATTTTGCTGTTATAATAGATTTTCTTATTGAGAGTACAGGGATATTCCGTGCAATGACATTTTTTACTCATACGGTAATATTTGTACTGATTACAAGACGTTTTTTCCGGAAAAAAATACCCTGTGAAAATTATTCAAGATATAATTCTGTGATAAAGTTTCTTTCGGTTATTCTTAACACGGAGTCCGGAGTGGCTGCATTTTTAGGTGTGAAGCTGGGATTATCTTTTATTTCTCCCTATTACTGTATTCCGGATAATGAAGATTTTCATTTATTGGAGTTCATAACAGGAGTGATAATAAGTGAAGTTGCGATATTTCTGCCGTATGTAATGAATCTTTTATTATATAAATATTTATACAACAAAAACGGTCTTTCAAAATGGTGGATATTTCCGGCAATACCGGTCAGCGTGGGAGCATTTTTAATATACTGGTACGGACTTACTATAAATTATTGATATGAGGTGTTTATATGGCTAAAGCAGAAATTATTTTCTTTTTTGTGGTTATGATTAATATAATCGGATTTTATTTTATGACAAAAAAATTTTTCCGTAAGCGGACAGTCAGCGGAAAAAATTCATCATTCAGTACAGTAACAAAAGTTTTTTCAGTAATATTAAACCTTGCACTTGCCGTTGGAGCATTATTTGGTGTGGCACTGGGATTGTTTTGTATATCGCCTTTTGGTTTGTTTGGAGGTGTCTATGAGAAGTTTTGGGTTTCAGATTTTGTAACAGGTTTGTTGTTGTGTGAAGTTTCAGTATTTGTGCCGTATGGTCTGAACGTACTGTTATACAAATTCTGGTATAAAAAATTCGGTCTGTCGAAATGGTGGACGTTTCCGGCATTGGTAATCGGAGCAGGAGCGTTTATAGTTTGTGTATTAGACATACTTTCGGAAAGATTTATACGCTACTGGTCATATGGCGAATGGATATGGAGATGATTATATGAAAAAAATTCCGTTGCATACTATAATATTCTTTTATCTTTCATTAATTCCGGTGGTACTTGCTGTCAGTACAGGCGGTATTTTATCGGTTTTCCTGTTGCCAATGGCTTTTATGTATATTTTTCAGGATATAAATGTAATGATATTAACACCTGTTATTATATTTCTGCAAATATGTGCAATTGTCAACTATATTGACGCTTATAAACAGGTACATAGTTATAACTGCGAGCTGTACAACAAAAACAAAATACCATTATGGACAGTTAAATTTTTTTATTTTTCGGTTGTAATGCTGATATTGCTGGTTGTGATGTGCGGATTTGCCTTGTATGAAGGTGCAGATTTGAAATATGTTATATTTTCACCTGAAGCACTTATTTTAGTAACTGTTGCAGTATTATCAATCAGAAATTATTTAAAAGTCCGTAAAAACAAAAGTATTTATACAGATAAGGAGTGATTTTATGAAGAAAATCCCAGCATATACTAATATATTGTTTGTTCTTGCGTTAATGCCGGCGGTAGTGTTTGTTGTTTTCTTAATAATAGGTATAATTTACGGAGATATAGAGGAAGTTATAGGATTATTTTTTTTGAGTGTTCCTGTGCTTTTCTGTCTCAAACGGGGAATCAATCCTGATATTCTTTATGTAATTAGGTTTTTTGTATTGGCATTTCAGATAGTGGCTATTGGAAATTTTATTCGTGTCCGTAAAAAAGTACGTGAATACAATGAAAATAATACAGATGAGGAGTGATTTTATGAAGAAAATCCCATTGAATACAATTATATTTTTTTATCTTGCTTTGATTCCAGCGATAGCTTTTCTGCTTTTTTGCATATTTTACGGAGATATTTATGAAATTTTCGGAGCATTAGTATGGGAGTGCGGTGCGAGGTTGGTTTTTCTGATACCTGTTGTGTTATGGTTGCAGGCGGCGGCAATTATCAACTATATTGATGCTCGTAAAAAAGTCCATACTCATAGCATGGAAAGTATGGACAATGACGAATAATTCCGGACTTATTATACAGTCATTCCGATTGCTTTCTGATAAATTTCAGACCAGTCAGAAAGTTCTGTATCGCTTACCAGTTCTGTCATATAATTCAACTTTTGTTTCAGTTCGGAACACGATATATTTTTTGTGTAATTTTCGTCTTCGTATAAATCGTTTTCGCACCACTGATATAATTCATACGGCTTTCCGGCGCAGTCGATTCCCCATTCCCAGCACTCCAGAGGTCCAAACGAAACTTTATGTATTAAAACTATATTGCCGTTCTTGTCGGGTGTAAGACTGGGTTTATTATAAACCCATCTGTCTGTTACAAGAGTATTGTTTAATATTTTTTTCATAATATTCCCTCAGCTTCTGCACGTATATTAAAGAACGTCCGGAAAACTTCGCCCTCATTATGAAGATTTTCTTGTATGGAGCGCAGACGCCTTTTGCCTATACGGCGGTCAAGCAGTGCAAACACTCTTATAATAGCGTCCTCACTGGAGAGACTTTTTTCTATTGACTGGTTGTCAAACTCATCAAAAGCTATGTAAAAGCACCTTTGGTCAAACTGTCCGAACTGTAAAGCCACGTCGTCCATAATAGGAAACTCGTATGATGTTCTTAATCTGTAGTTTTCGTCTTTCGGGAGCAGGTGATAATTTTTCCAGCGTCCGTAATAACTGCCCTCTATTATTTCGTTTCCATCAAGCAGAATTGACGCCCGTCCCTCGTAGTCGGGACACCTGCTGTAGATTGTCGCAAAATATCTTATACGTCCTTTAAGTGAATCCGCAAGATATTCGTTTTCAAGCTTATATCTGATTTTAGACCATCTTTTAATATAATCACGACCTTTTCTGATTTTTTCATAAATTCTAACACATTATTCCGGAAAAGTCAATATATATAATTAAAAACA
>CAMWRL010000114.1 GCA_947176685.1 uncultured Ruminococcus sp.
AATTCACTGTTTGTTAATATAATTTCCGGAACAGGACTGTTTCAGCGTTTTCAGGAGTACAAAAGCTGAAAGTTTTGCGGTAATTTCTGATATTTTACATCATATTGCCGAAATTTTACGGCGTTATTGACAAATTACGAAAAAATGGTATACTTATTAGTAGCAGACAATATTTTTTTCCGGACAGCGACATATTCCGGAATTTTGCGTGGAGGTAGTCAAATGAACATCTGGCATAAAATCAGCCCCAAAAGAATTAACCCCGAACATTTCTATGCCGTTATAGAAATCGGCAAGGGCAGCAAAATCAAGTACGAACTTGATAAGGAAACAGGTCTTATAAAAATGGACAGAATCCTGCATACTTCAACCCATTATCCTGCAAACTACGGCTTTATCCCAAGAACCTACTCAGACGATAACGACCCTCTTGATGTGCTTGTTATCTGTTCTGAAAAACTCATTCCGCTTACTTTGGTAAAGTGCTATCCGGTCGGCGTTATCAGAATGCTTGACAACGGTCACCGTGACGACAAGATTATCGCTATACCGTTCGATGACCCAAACTACAACATCTACAAGGATATTGACCAGATTCCCAAGCATATCTTTGACGAAATGAGCCACTTCTTTACTGTATATAAGGAACTCGAACACAAGACGACAGCAGTCAATGAAGTCGAAAATGCCGAGACTGCAAAGCAGATTATTGCCGGCGATATAGAGCGTTATATTGAAAACTTCTGTAAATAAAAAATAACTGAAAGGAAAAAAATTTTATGACAGCATCAAATGAAAGTTTATTCAGTCAGTCAAACGTTCCGCCGATAGGCATTATCGCTATGGAAAGCGTTAAGGAAATCGGCGAAAAAATCGACAGATACCTTGTTGAATGGGCAGGCAGGACAGGCTTTGAAACGGATACTTTTCTGATTGAGAGCGAATGCCCCCGATTCTCCTCCGGTGACGGCAAGGGTCTTATCAAGTCAACCGTCCGTGGCAAAGACCTTTTTATAATTGTTGACGTAGGCAACTACAACATAAAATACAACTCTTTCGGCCAGGAAAACGCTATGTCCCCCGATGACCATTTTCAGGATTTAAAGAGAATCATTCAGGCAGCAAGCGGTAAGGCTCATAAAATCACCGTTATTATGCCGAACCTTTACGGCGGAAGACAGCACAGAAGAAATTACCGTGAATCGCTTGACTGCGCCTGCGCTTTGCAGGAACTCGAAGCTATGGGCGTTTCAAATATCGTTACGTTTGACGCTCACGACCCTCGTGTGCAGAACGCTGTACCGCTTATGGGATTTGACAACGTTATGCCTACTTATCAGGTACTTAAAACTATGTTCAGGGACATAAAGGATATTGACTGTTCAAAGGACAAGTTTATGATTGTAAGTCCCGACGAAGGCGCACTCAACAGAAATATGTATTATGCGTCAGTATTGGGCGTTGATATGGGAATGTTCTATAAAAGGCGTGACTACTCCACTATCGTAAACGGCAGAAATCCGATTGTTGCTCACGAATATCTCGGAAACTCCGTTGAGGGTAAGGACGTTTTTGTTGCAGATGACATTATATCTTCCGGCGAATCTATGCTTGACCTTGCGTATAACCTCAAAGCAAAAAAAGCAAAGAGAATTTTCACTTATGCTACTTATGCGATTTTCACCAATGGTCTTGAAAAGTTCGACAAGGCTTACAAGGACGGTTATATTGACGGCGTATTCGGTACAAATCTTACTTACAGAACTCCCGAACTTCTCAGCAGGGAATGGTTCCACGAAGTTGACGTTTCAAAATATATCGCTTACTTTATTGAAGCTATAAATCACGATGTTTCAATCAGCAGAATTATTGACCCGCACGAAAAAATCCAGAATCTTCTTGTAAAATACGGTATGAAGTAATAACAGAAAAAAAGCGTTTCTGCAACTGTACGGAAACGCTTTTATAGTTTAAAAAATTATTTAACGGGGTTTATGAAATTTAAGTGAAAACTATTGACAAATATTTGTCAACATGTTATAATTAACCGTATCTCAAAAGAAAGGGTGAAGATATGCTTCAGTTAAAAGAGATTTTCAAGCAGTACGGCAGCGGTGACAATAAGGTTACAGCTCTCAACGGCGTGAATATTACATTCCGTGAAAATGAGTTTGTGGCTATACTGGGACACTCCGGCTGCGGTAAAACCACTATGCTTAATATTATAGGCGGACTTGACCACTATACGTCAGGCGACCTGATAATTAACGGAGTTTCTACAAAAAAGTACAGGGACAGGGACTGGGACGCTTACCGCAATCATTCGATAGGCTTTATTTTCCAGAGTTATAACCTCATTCCGCACCAGACAGTACTTGCAAATGTTGAACTTGCACTTACTATTTCAGGCGTTTCAAAGTCGGAACGCCGCAACCGTGCCAAAGATGCACTTAAAAAAGTAGGACTTGGAAATCAGCTTCATAAAAAGCCAAACCAGATGTCGGGCGGACAAATGCAGAGAGTTGCAATTGCCCGTGCATTGATAAATAATCCGGACATTCTGCTTGCTGACGAGCCGACCGGAGCGTTGGACAGCGAAACAAGTATTCAGGTTATGGAACTCCTCAAGGATATAGCAAAAGATAAACTTGTTATAATGGTAACGCATAATCCGGAGCTTGCGGAAGAATATGCAACAAGAATTGTACGCATAAAGGACGGTCAGCTTACAGATGACAGCGACTCTTATACTCCGGAAGAAGTTGTTGAAGAAGTTCAGGAAACCAAAAAGAAAAGAGTATCAATGTCATTCGGTACAGCGGTATCGCTGTCGCTGAATAACCTTATGACCAAAAAGGGCAGAACACTTTTAACTTCGTTTGCTGGCTCTATAGGAATTATTGGTATCGCAACCATTCTGTCACTGTCGGCGGGCATCAACGATTATATCAATAACGTTCAGGAAGAAACACTGTCTTCGTATCCGGTTCAGATTACGAGGGAAACCGCTGATACTTCAAAGATGTTCGAGGCTATGGCGAAAAGCGGAGAGGACGAAGCAAACAAGGAAAACAGTGATGATAAAGTCTATTCAAATACTTTGATGTACGATATGTTCAATACTATGAACTCCTCAGCAAAACAGATAAATAATATGAAGGCTTTCAAGGAGTTCGTGGACACCAGCAGCGATATACAGGACAAATCCTCAGCTATTTCATATACTTATGATGTTAGTATTCCGGTGTTTACCAAGACCCCCGACGGCGAGATTGTAAAGGTTGACTTTATGGAAATGTACTCAAACGCTCTTGGAGTAGGCGAGGAATATATGTCAATGGCTATGAGCGACCCTATGAGTATGCAGATGTCCGCAAGTATGGGACTTAATGTTATGACTGAAATGCTCGGCAATGAGGACGGAACAGGTGTCAGCGAACTTATAACAAAGCAGTACGAAGTTGTAAACGGCAGATTTCCCGAAAGTTACGACGAAGCTGTAGTTGTACTCACTCAGAATAACGAACTGCCGGACGTTATAGCATATGCAATGGGTCTGAAAAATACTGATGCTTTCGCTGATATAATCAAGTCCGCAATGAGTGGCGAAAATATTGATGACTATGGTACGCTTGAATGGAGTTATGACGAAATTCTTGAAAAGAAGTTCAAGATAATACTCCCTTGTGAGTCCTACCAGAAGAACGAGGACGGAAAAGGTTATACCAACCTTGCGAAAAACGAAAAGGGAATTGATTTCCTGTACAACTCCGACAACGTGGGTACGGAACTGAAAATAGTAGGTTTTATCCGTCCTAACGAGGACGTCAAAATGGGTATGATAAACGGATATATTGCATATACTCCGATGCTTACGAAGCACGTTATTGAGCAGGCAGAAAACAGCGACCTTGTAAAGGAACAGACCAGCAACAAAAAGACGGATATTCTTACGGGTGCGAAGTTTATGACAGACGACTACAAAGAACCCGATGACAACGATAAAATATCTTCCGCAAAGGAATATATAAAAGAAGCTCCGGATAGCAAAAAAGCCGAAATATATAAATTCGTTTCGGCAGTGCCGGACGAAGAAAAAATGCTTTCAGACGTTCAGAAAATGATTTCAAAGATGTCCGACAAGGAAAAGCAGTCGGCAGTTGCGGAATTTTTCGCTCAGCAGATGGGCGTTGAAAGCTCACAGATAGAAGAGTATACCAAGACTATGAGCGAGGACGAGTTCAACGAAGCTCTTATTGGAGTTATGACTGCTAAGTATATGCTGGAAAGTTCCGCAGAAATCGAAAAGAAACTTGCTGAATATTCCGATAAGGAACTCGCTGAGGAACTTGATAAAATGAAGATTTCTGATAATGCGTATATTCAGGTTTTCGAGACGTTCATTCCGGAGGAAATCTCAGAATCAACTTATGAAGCCAATCTGAAGCTTATGGGTCAGGCAGACCTTGACGACCCGTCAGGAATAACTATCTATTCAAAGACCTTTGAGGACAAGGACGATATCGCAGACGCCATAAAAGACTACAACAATTCAGCAGAAGACAGTGATGTTATTCATTATACCGACTATGTGGCATTGCTTATGTCTTCAATAACAAGTATAATAAGCGGTATATCATATCTGCTTATAGCATTTGTAGGAATATCACTTGTTGTATCTTCAATAATGATTGGAATCATAACATATATATCCGTTCTTGAGCGTACAAGGGAAATCGGTATACTGCGTGCTATCGGTGCTTCAAAGCACGATGTCTCGACCGTTTTCAATGCCGAAACCTTAATAGTCGGACTGACAGCCGGACTTATCGGCATAGGCGTGTCGGAACTCCTGACTATTCCGATAAATATGATTATACATTCGCTGACGACGCTTGATACTCTCAACGCTTATGTACCGCCTGTTGCGGCAGTAATACTTGTTGTGATAAGTATGGGACTTACTCTGATAGCCGGAGTAATACCGTCAAGAGTTGCTTCAAAGAAAGACCCCGTTGAAGCCCTTAGAACTGAATAACCAAAAAAACGGACGCTTTCAGTTCGATACTCATAAAGAAGTTTAATCCCCGAAGCAATTATTGATAACTGCTTCGGGGCTTATTGTTAATATTCAATTACTCGCATAAATCATAATTTTCCGTTTTGTTTTATTGTACTCTATAAAATCAATTCAAAAAATAGTTCCGCATGCTCATTATCATTATACTGTTGAATTTCCTGAAATCCACAACTACGATATAAATGCTGCGCCGCAGAAAATTGCCTTCGTGTATCTAAAAGCACTTTGTGATATTGCTGTGCTTTGGCATATGCGATTGCGTGTTCCAGCAAAAGCCTTCCATAACCATGTCCTTGAAATTCAGAAAGTACAAACATACGCTTTAATTCAAGCACTTTCTGTTCGCTGTCAATAATGCGCACCGCAATTGTTCCAATCAAAACATCATGCTTAAATAAGCACCAGAAACAGCCATTATGCATATAATGCCGTTCTACGTCTGCAATATCAGCGTGTCTATCCATTGGCGAAAATGGAATACCAACAGCTGAAAAACATTTTTCAAAAAAGTCTTCCACTGATTGTTGCATATCAGATTTAAAAGCTATAATATCCATTGATACACCTCCATAAATTCTGATTTATATTAGTAATAATTATACATCAAAGCCGTTATTGTCAACAGAAACGCCATAGCACTCATGCAAATCAATTTTCAAAATTTCAGCAATTTTACATGAGCTTTTTTG
>CAMWRL010000115.1 GCA_947176685.1 uncultured Ruminococcus sp.
AGTGGTGGAAAAGTCTGATTCCTGTGAACGCCATAGCAATATTGTACTTGTTGCATGTCTCAATTACGTTGTCGTCACGGATAGAGCCGCCGGGTTCAGCAATGTACTCAACGCCGGACTTCTTGGCACGTTCGATATTGTCACCGAACGGGAAGAATGCGTCAGAACCCAGACAAACGCCTGTATTCTTTGCAAGCCATGCTTTCTTTTCCTCAACAGTGAAAACTTCCGGCTTTGTCTTGAAAATTCTCTGCCACTCGCCGTCACGGAGAACGTCTTCGTATTCGTCGCCTATATAAACGTCAATAGCGTTGTCACGGTCTGCACGGCGGATACCGTCAACAAAGTCAAGTCCCATAACTTTCGGGGACTGTCTCAGCCACCAGTTGTCAGCCTTTTGTCCGGCAAGGCGTGTGCAGTGGATTCTTGACTGCTGTCCTGCGCCAATGCCTATAGCCTGACCGTCCTTTACGTAGCACACGGAGTTTGACTGCGTATATTTCAGTGTGATAAGTGAAATCATTAAATCATCAAGCTTGTCAGCCGGAATGTCCTTGTTTTCTGTTACAACGTTTGCAAGAAGTTCTTTGTTAATGTCAAGTTCGTTGCGTCCCTGCTCGAAAGATACGCCGTACACCTGTTTAGTCTCAATCGGAGCAGGCTTGTAATTTTCGTCTATTTTGAGTATGCAGTAAGTGCCTTTTCTCTTGGATTTGAGGATTTCAAGAGCTTCTTCGTCATAGTCGGGAGCAATAACGCCGTCTGAAACTTCTCTCTGAATCATTTTTGCAGTACATACATCAACCTTGTCGGAAAGTGCGATAAAGTCACCGTAAGATGACATTCTGTCCGCACCTCTTGCACGGGCATAGGCACTTGCAAGGGGAGAGAGTTCGCCGAGGTCGTCAACCCAGTAAATTTTTTTGAGGTCATCGCAAAGCGGTCTGCCGATTGCCGCACCTGCCGGAGAAACGTGTTTGAAAGAAGTAGCCGCACAAACACCTGTAGCAGCTTTGAGTTCCTTAACAAGCTGCCAGCCGTTGAGAGCGTCAAGAAGATTTATATAACCCGGTCTGCCGCAGAGAACCTCTATAGGAAGTTCAGAGCCGTCAGCCATATAAACTCTTGATGGTTTCTGATTGGGATTACAGCCGTATTTTAACTGCATTTCATTTGACATAATAATGTCCTCCTTTAATTATAATTTTGGTATTCATATTCTGTAAAACATATACTTATATCGTCCTTGAAATTTTCCATTTTCAACGGACGGTTATGTTCATCATATGTATATTTTTCTTCTTCTGAAACTTTTCCGTAGTCTGTACGGTGCGTGACAATATTTCCGTTTTCGTCATAAGTAAAAGTTTCCTCAGTGTAAAAATAAGGACCTTCACTTTTTTTCCATATCATCTGACCGTTGTCGTCATATTTATATTCATAGTCATAGGAAAAATCATTTCCGTCACTGACTGTATAATCCTCACGGGAAGGGTCTTTGTCACCATTGTACGTGTAATTTACAATATAATCTGTATTTTCGTTTTCCATATTCTTATATGAAGACTCTTTTGACAAAGTGCCGTCAGAATTGTACTCATAAAGATTGAAATTACCGCCTTTCAGATAGTCAGAATGAACTGTGCCGTCTGCATTATATTCGTAAGTATAATCCCATACGGATTTCTCGAAACTGTCTTTTGTTGTCTGATTAATACGATATATTTCGTTGTCATGAGCGTCATAGAAAACATAATTCCGTTGGACTGTACCGTCCTGAGAAGTAATATTTTCTATACATCTGTACATGGTATTTTCCGGAACTTTGTTCACATCTTCTGCATAATACGGTTCACTTTCTGTTGTGATTATTTCTGTAACAGTGGTAGTTTTTTCTTTAACTGGTTCGGAAATTTCTTCTGTAACGGGCTTATTTTCACAAGCGGACAGACATATAAGACAGCATAAAACAGCAATTATTTTTTTAGTTGTTTTCATAAATTTCTCCTTATGCGGATTATTTCATTTTTGATATTATCCGTCCAGTCTGTATCATTTTCTTTAAGAAGATACACTCGAAAACCATATGCGATACCGTTCTGGTATACTGAAATTTCGTCATCAACGTGCAGGTCTATATGGTACTTTGCAGGGTATTTTGACGGCAGTATTTCAATATTGTTTTTCTGAACTTCTTCCGCATGACGTTTTCCGTTTATGATGTTGTCGATTTTTATTCCGTAGTGTCTGAAAATATTTTTTATATACCTTTCCGACCGGAAAGACGTTGTATAAATCCATAGCTTTATGCCGAAGCTGTTTATCCATTGCAGTAACTCCGGAGTACCTTTTCTTAGTCTGTCAATATAAATCCTGTCCAGCGGAAATTTAAGACCGTCTTCCGCCGGAACTTTTTCGGGATTTATAAAGAGTGTTTCGTCCAAATCAAAAGAAACAATCATGTAGTAATGATAATGGTGATAAATGTTGTAACAGCGAATGATATCAGGAAAAGACCATACAGCATAAGTCCTGTAGATAATTTTGATGGATTTTTAATATCCGGATTTACGGGTCTTTTGTGTGCTAAATGTACAGGTACTGCCACAGAATAAACCGCTGATACAAAAAGTACCAATATACCAATGCCCTCTGCGATGTCTGAACCTGAATCCATTAAAATAACAAATAAAAATGATATTGCTATCTGAATAATATCAGCTGTTATTATTGAGTTATTCCATTTTTTTCTGAGTTTCGGATAATTTATTCCATGGTTTGTTATAGTGTTTTCGGAATATGGTATATATTCGTTCAGGATAATTTCAGTATCGCAGTATTCGCACTTCAGAACATTTACATTCGGAACTATATGAAGCTGTGCATTGCAGTTCGGACATTTTACAACTTCTGCCATAATATATTCATCTCCTTATCAAAATTAAATTATACACTGTCATAAAATTCCGGAGAGGCAACAAAACCGATAAACAAAATAATAATTGTTGTTATTACGTATAAAATCCACTTTATAATCTGTTTTCTGCCATTTTTTATACTGAAAACTATGTCCGCAATTATCATGAGTATAAGAACTATTGATATTTTGTCATTGTAGTACATTGACAGTTGCATTCCTATGTCGTCAAACCACAAAAAATAATCTGATATACCGTGACTGTAACAAAAACTCCATACTTTAATATAGATATTATGATTATCTTCATAGTTTAAAATCGTTAGGACATTTATAATTATATATGTAATGCATAACGGGAAAATCAGCAGTTTATTGAATGAAAGCAGAAGTTTTATTATTGATTTTTTTAATTTTGTCATTACTTATTCTTGTTGATTATTCTTGTTTCCTCCGAACCGTCCTCAAGATTTACATAGCGTACAAAAAGCGAAACTTTATTATCTTCGTTAAGGCTGTTCCAGAGAGTTTCCGTAAACTCGTCAATACCGCCCTTTATAGCGACAAGCTTAGGCTCTCCCTCAAAGCTCGGAAGCGGATTTCCGTCACCCATGTACGTATGTATAAAACGTCCCTCACCTGCAACGGGATTGCTGTATGTGAAAGTATGTCTTAAACAGCAGTCCGGATTGCCGTTGTTGCTTTTGAGAATGGACATGGCATAGTTGAATCCGCCGTCCTCAAAGTGCAGTATGCCGGAAATTCTGGGAGTATAGTTGGGAGCGTCGTCCTCAAACTCACGGGTGCGGAGTGACTGCTCAAATGTATACTGCTTGTCCATAAGGTCGTAAATGGTGTCTGTCTGGTCGCCGTTGGTAACGATTAACTTGTTGCCCAGCACTCTTACAGGCGCGTAAATAATAAGATGTGGGTCTGTGAGTTTGGACGGGTCAAAAGCTTGGGTACGTATGCCCCTGCCCTCCTCAACGAAAACACGGTTGCGGCTGTTTTCGCTTCTGCCCATTATGAAGTATGCAGTAACGACATATTTACCGCACTCGCATCTGCCGATGATTATACCTCTGCCGGGGTAGGCATTTGAACTTAATTCCTTTGCAATGTCGAGTTTTTCCATGATAAAACATTCTCCTTTATATTGTATTTATAAAATTATATTTGTCAGTATCATATTCGTGCCACGGTGAACGACCGTTGAACGAACTGAGATAAACAACTTTGTCGTCAAGTATGTCTATTTCCATACCGTGTTCGATTTCCCAGTCACAGCGACATTCAAGCTGATAACCGATTTTATTTTCGTTCTTCGGCTTTTTGATTATAAGTACAGTTGGCTTGAAGCATTTCAGCATTTCAAGTGCGGGAGTTTCGGAAGTGACGGAAATTTTCATTTTTCCATAAACATCACCGCCAACGTCCTCCATAAAATCCATGCAATAAGCCTTAGCACCTCTGCAAATGACATCAAGCATTTTTTCGGTCATATTATTGAAATGTTCAGCACACTTCTGAGCGTATTCAATTTCTGCACCGTTAATCATGACTTCAATTTCAGTACCGAATATTTCAGAGTATATTTTCCCCTCAATGCCGTAACAGCCTTGTTTTATATCCGTAATCATATTTTATGCCTCTATCCGATTAATATAATTTTCGTCGTCATCGTCTTCGTATTCAAGCCACGGCGAATAGCCATTAAATAAACTTAAATACACAACTTTGTCGTCAAGTATGTCAATTTCCATGCCGTGTTCGATTTCCCATTCACAACAACAGCAAAGCTGATAGCCGATTTTGTTTTCGTCTTCGGGTTCTTCGATTACAAGCATTTGTAGTCTGAAACATTTCAGCATTTCAAGTGGCGGAGTTTCAGCAGTTACCGGAATAGTCAAATCTTCTGCCAGTTCACCGCCTGTAATGTCTATTAAGTCCAGACAATAAGCCTTTGCACCTTTGCAGATAGTTTCAAGCATTTCAGGGCTTAAATTCCTGAAATGTTCAATACATTTCTGTGCGTACTCAATGCTTACTTCATCATAAATACTGACTTCAATTTCAGTATTGAAAATTTCAGAGTATATTTTTCCCTCAATGCCATAACAGCCTTGTTTTATATCCGTAATCATTTTACATAAGCCTTTCCGTTGATAATTTCAATTCTGTCCTGACAGAAAAGCGAAACAGCTTTGGGAAGCAGTTTCCACTCAACGTTTTCCATAATGCGGCGTTGCAGAATTTCGGGTGTGTCGTCGTTTTCAACGTTTACAGTGCCTTGCAGGATTATTGCGCCTGCGTCAGCCTTTTCGTTGACGAAGTGTATCGTTGCACCGGATACCTTGACGCCGTATTCAAGGGCTTTTTCGTGGACTTTGAGTCCGTAGTAGCCCTCACCGCAGAAAGACGGTATAAGTGCAGGGTGAACGTTTATGATTTTGTATGCGTATTCTTTTGTAACGCATTCGTCAAGAATCGTCATAAAGCCTGCAAGCACAATAAGGTCGGCTTTTTCCTCACGGAGAGCGTCAAGTATCGCTTTACTGTATGTAACGCTGTCGGAGTACTCTTTTCGGAGGATAACTCTTGTCGGAATGTCATTATTCCTTGCCCTTTCAAGTGCGTAAACGTCAGGTTTTGAGGAAATCACGCAGGTGATTTTACCGTCTTTTATTATGCCGGAATTTTCCGCATCTATAAGTGCCTGTAAATTCGTTCCGCCGCCGGATACCAGAACTATTATATTTTTCATTAAATCCTCCGTTACCATTTTGTTATGAGTTTTTCCTTGCTGTCGCTGAA
>CAMWRL010000116.1 GCA_947176685.1 uncultured Ruminococcus sp.
TTATGACCAGTCAAATGTGAAAATTTTATGGAAATTTATATTTAAAGTACCGTTTGGACTTGAAAAAATCTTTACTATATGTTATAATGATGTATTGATTGATTCTGACTGATTGAGAGGGAGTTAATTCTGAATGGAAAAAAGTGTTGTTATAAATGATATACGGAACGTTCTGGTTGACGGAATACGCCTTGCATATGTGAGGAGCTTCGGGTGTCAGCTTAACGTTTCGGACGGCGAAAAGATAAAAGGTCTTCTGAAAAAAGCCGGATACGATTTTACAGAAGACGAACATCAAGCCGATATTATTATACTTAATACATGCGCAGTCCGTGAAAGCGCAGAGGACAGGGTTTTCGGAATAATAGGCAGTATGAAAAAACTCAAAGAAGAAAAACCGTCGCTTATTATAGGACTTGCAGGCTGTATGACTGCTCAGGAACATATCAGGGAAAAAATAAAGAAATCATATCCGCAGGTGGACTTTGTAATGGGGACTTCCGCTATAAACTCACTGCCGGAGCTGTTGCTGGACTGTCTCAGAGGAAAAAAATTCTCCGCTGATACGGGAGAGTATGACGACTTTTCGGAACAAGTCGAACAGGTAAGGGAAAGTACTTTCAAAGCGTCAGTGCCGATAATGTTCGGATGCAATAATTTCTGTACATACTGCATAGTGCCGTATGTCAGGGGGCGTGAAAGAAGCCGCCGTCCGGAAGATATAATAAATGAAGTACATCAGCTTGTTGAGGACGGTTACAAGGAGATAATGCTTTTGGGACAGAATGTCAACTCTTACGGAAACGACCTTGAAAACGGAATGAGTTTTCCGGAGCTTCTGCGTGAACTGAATAAACTTGACGGTGATTTTATAATAAGATTCATGTCATCGCACCCCAAAGACGCTTCACGGGAACTTATTGATACGATTTTGGGTTGTGAAAAAGTCGCAAAGCATCTTCATCTGCCTGTGCAGAGCGGAAGCAATACTGTACTTGACCGTATGAACAGGCGTTATACAATTGAAAAATACCTTGAAACGGTTGATTATATCAGACGGAATAATCCTGATTTTTCGCTTACAACGGATTTGATAGTGGGTTTCCCGAACGAAACGGACGAGGAGTTTCAGGCAACACTTGAACTTATAAAACGGGTTAAATATGATAATATTTATTCGTTCATATATTCAAGGCGCACCGGAACAAAAGCCGCTGAAATCATTGACACTGTTCCGGAAGATGTCAAGAGCCGCCGTATGCGTGAACTGCTGGAAGTACAGCGTGAGATTTCAACGGAGAATTATAAACGTTTTGTCGGTCGGAAAATGCGTGTGCTTGTGGACGGCGTTTCAAAAAAGCGTGACGGTTATGTTACCGGAAAAAGCAATGAATTTATAATAGCTGAGTTTGAGGGCGACAGGTCACTTGTCGGAAATTTTGTGGAAATTGAAGTTACAGACGCTATGAACTGGGCGGTTACTGGTAAGATGCTATGAAAAAAATTATTCTGATATTGTGTGTGATAACCCTTACGGGCTGTCAGAAAACAGTCCCGTCTGCAAATATGAACGCTCCGGTGCAGAGAAAAAAACAGGATACCCAGATAATTACCCCGACTGAAAAGGAAGTTTTCGATGCAGTTACTGACATTGAAATCGGAGAACCTGACAAAACTTATTATCTTAACAGCAGTAAGACGTTGTTTTCTGATAAAAAAAATCGTTACTACTACGTATACAAGGACGGCAGGGACAGTGCATATTATGTTCTTGGTCGTGACACCGATGACGGTAAATATTTCTTTCTTGAAAATGCAGACGACTTTAAAGCGTATCTCTACAGGGACGGCGTTTTTTACGGCAGTTACAGGGAAAATAAGTTCTGTTCATACAAGGACGGCAAATATACGTTTCTGAAATACAAGGAAGTCAAGGATACCGAAGAAAAAGAAGACAAAAAAGAAGAACAGGAAAAAAATATATCTGATTTTTATTTTACGGAAGAATATATATATTTTCTTTGCAGGAACGAAACCGGAACGGAAATTGTGCGTATGAGATATGACGGTTCTGACGGCGAGTCAGTAGCTTATATAAGTCTCCCGATAAAAAAATATGCGGTATATGATAACCGTATCTTCTATGAAGCCGACTATATGAAATACGGCGTATATAATATTGAAAATTCAGAAAATATCATTCTTGACGAGGGCGGAACAGGTATATTCAGCGGTGAATATATGTACTTTGTTTCTGCTGAACATAACCTTTACCGTATGAATACCGAAGATTACAACTGCGAGAAACTCAGCGAAAACGTAAGGCGTATAGCATTTTATGACGGATATATAATATATCAGCCCTATAAGAGTTACGCAAGAGGTGACGGACAGATTTACCGGCTGGGCAAGGGCGAGAACAAAAAGATTTTTGATGCCGGCGAGATTCTGGAAAAAGACTATTATTATGACATTTCGGTTATACAGGCGGACAAGGAAAAAATTTACATTGAAATAAATTCAGGACCATATTACAATTATATTGCTGAAATCGATATTGACGGCAATGTTATTGATAAAATCTATGAACACGACAGTGTTTGAATAAAAATAAAAGGAGAATAATTTATGGATGTTATTCAGATGACGAGAGAACTTGGAAAGGCTATTCAGCAGGACGACAGGTACATTGCTTATAATCTTGCGAAACAGGTCAACGATGAAGACAGCGAGTTACAGACAGATATTGCAAAATTCGACAGTCTGCGCAATGATATGCGTGAGGCAATGAGCAGTGACAATCCGGATTTTGACAGGATAAACGCTGTCGACAAGGAAACAAAGGAACTTTATCAGAAAATAATGGACAATCCCAATATGATGGCTTTCACAAAGGCGCAAACTGCTCTTGAAAGTCTTATCAACAATGTGAATCAGATAATTTCGCTTTGTGCAAACGGCGCAGACCCCGATACCTGCGAGCCTTCATCGGGCTGTACGGGCAGTTGTGCAACGTGCGGAGGCTGCGGCTGATGAATATTGACAGAAACAAGGTTTCCGCTATGATGAAACAGTACCTTGATATAAAAGACAATTATCAGGACTGTATTATGTTTTTCCGTGTCGGGGACTTTTATGAAATGTTTTTTGATGACGCACTGAGGGCTTCAAAGGCTGTGGAGCTTACGCTTACCGGAAAGGAATGCGGACTTGAACAGCGTGCGCCTATGTGTGGTGTGCCTTATCACGCTGCGGACACCTATATTAAAAAACTGATTGATTTGGGATTCAAGGTTGCTGTATGCGAACAGCTTACAGAGCCGTCCGGAAGCAAGGATATTGTAGTACGTGACGTTATACGGGTAGTGACTCCCGGTACGCTTACGGAAAGCAGTATGCTTGACGACAGCAGAAACAACTATATATGCAGCATATTTTATGACGAAATTAATAAAACCTGCGGTATTGCAGCGGCGGACATTTCGACCGGTGAAGCCTGTCTGAGTATGTCCGAAGGCAAAGACCTTGAAACAGACATTATAAATGAACTTTCAAGATGTCAGCCGTCAGAGGTCATATTTCCGGAAAGCTTTCTGCTACTGAAAAACGTTTCCGATTTCATAAAACTACGCCTTAAATGTGTGGTTACTTTGAGGGACAGCGAATGTTTTTCACCTGACAGCAGGCTTCAGGAAGTTGAAAAGGTTTTCGGCAAGACCGCCGGAGAGCTGGGAATCAGCCGGAACGGTGCGGACTGTTCGGCAGTATGCGGACTTTTTGACTATATAAACGATACTCAGAAAACTTCCGTTTCACGGTTCACATCTATTGAGATTCTTAACAGTGACGCTTTTATGGGACTTGACCTCAATGCACGCCGAAACCTTGAACTTACTGAAACGCTCCGCAACAAGGAACGCAAAGGTTCATTATTATGGGTGCTTGATTCGGCTAAGACCTCAATGGGTCGGAGACTTCTGAAAAACTGGATTGAACAGCCTTTGAAAAGTCCGGCAAGAATTATTGAACGTCTTGACGCAGTGGACGCACTACGCAAAAAAAGCGTTGCGCTTTATGAATTGCAGATTCTGCTTGAACAGGTGTACGACCTTGAAAGGCTTATGACAAAGATTATGTACAAAAGAGCTAATCCCCGTGACCTCAAAGCACTGTCAGCAACCGCAATGCAGCTGCCGTCCATAAAGACGGAACTTGAAAAGTTTGAAGATTCAAAACTTCTCCAGAAATACAACAGGGATATTTCCGGACTGGAAGATATAGTAAAACTGGTTGAAAAATCCATAATGGACGAACCGCCGGTATCAGTCAAGGACGGCGGCGTTATAAAGGACGGATTCAATAAAGAACTTGACAACCTGCGACACATAATGAATCACGGTCAGGAAATAATTACCGAAATTGAACAGCGTGAACGTGAAATTACAGGAATAAAAAATCTCAAAATAGGTTATAACAGGGTATTCGGGTACTATCTGGAAGTTACACGTTCATATTACGACCTTATACCCGAAAACTGGACAAGAAAACAGACTCTTGCAAATTCTGAAAGATTCATAACAGAGGAACTCAAAAATGCTGAAAACTCCATACTTGGCGCAAAGGACAAGGCTCTTGCACTGGAAGCGGATATTTTCGGGGAAGTCCGTGACTATCTTTCGACTATGCTTGAAAAAGTCCAGAAAACAGCGGCGGCGGTTGCTTCGGTTGACGTATTGTGTTCGTTTGCGGAAGTCGCTGTTAAGAATCTTTATGTAAAACCGGAAATTTCCCTTGACGGCTCTGTTGACATAAAGGACGGAAGACACCCTGTTGTTGAGCTTATGTTACAGGAGGAGGTTTTCATACCGAATGACATTTATATTGATACGAAAAATAACAGAATGTCCATAATTACAGGACCTAATATGTCCGGTAAATCGACCTATATGAGACAGACGGCTCTGATAGTGCTTATGGCGCAGATAGGGTCATTCGTTCCGGCATCTTCGGCAAGGATTTCGATTGTGGACAAGATTTTCACAAGAATCGGAGCTTCGGACGACCTTGCGGCAGGACAGAGTACCTTTATGATAGAGATGAGCGAGGTTGCGGACATTCTTCGGAACGCCACTCCGGACAGTCTTGTTATACTGGACGAGGTGGGCAGAGGTACTTCAACTTATGACGGCGTAAGTATTGCCCGTGCGGTTGCCGAGCATATATGCACTTCAAAGAAAATGGGCTGTAAGACACTGTTTGCGACACACTATCACGAACTTATCGGACTGGAAAACGAACTTGACGGCGTTAAGAACTACAGCATTGCGGTAAACAGACACGCCGGAAATATACGTTTCCTGCGTAAGATAGTGCGTGGAGGCGTTGACGAGAGTTACGGCGTGGACGTTGCGAAACTTGCCGGACTTCCTTCAAAGGTCGTCAGCCGTGCAAGGGTAATTCTTGCTGAAATGGAAAAAAACAAACATACTAATATCGGAAACGATTCCGAAGAAAACGGCGGACAGATAAGTTTTGACAGCGTGAAGCGTGAAAGTGCTTTGAGTATGCTAGAAAAAACAAATATTGGTGAACTTACAGACAGTGAGTGCAGAATGTTGCTGAATGACGTTCTTGAACTTATAAAAGAATAACTATGAAAGAATAATAACAGAATAAAACGGAGGATTTTAAATGAAAGTAAGAAAATTAATGGCAATGGCACTAAG
>CAMWRL010000117.1 GCA_947176685.1 uncultured Ruminococcus sp.
ACTACTGCAACCAGAAAATGCGGATACTCCGATACTTGTTACACTATCAGGAATTGTTACTGATGTTAAACTGTTACGATAGTCAAATGCTTCTTTTCCGATACTTGTTACTGGCACTCCCTCTATCTCGGACGGAATAACAACCTCCGTTGCAGTCGTGTCACAACCGGAAATCTCAATATAATCCCCATAATTTTTATATTGAATCTGTTCATATCTACCCCATGTATACTCTGTTTCGCTCTCCGCACTTGCTGTGATTACGGAATTATTCTCCGCAACCGTATTAACATACGGAACACCAAAACCCATAACGCATACTGCCATAATGCCTGCAATTATTTTATTAACTTTCATAATTAAAACTCCTTTTTATTTATTATTCTCAATGAGTTTATGTCTCAGCATAACCATATCAAAAGAATCAACCAATCCGTCGCCGGTAAGGTCGGCATTTTTCAACTGCTCTTTTGTAAGTTCCTGTTTACCTAAAATGTAACTTTGAAGAAGTACAGCGTCGGCTACGCTTACCGAGTTGTCGCCGTTCATGTCGCCTGAGCCGGTTTCTTTTTCGGGGGCTTTTCCGAGTGAGACAAAGTTTCTTTCGTATTTTTCGGCATATGCCTGCGCTGTTGAGTTTTCATAGCCGTATATGGTGCCGTTAAAATAAAACTTTCCATTTGCATTATCATATGCATTTGAAATCGTAAAATCATAATCCGCAATATCACAATCAGAATTTAATATTGTTATTGTTTTTAAATCAAAACAATATGAAAATGCACCATTTCCGATACTTGTTACACTGTCAGAAATTTTTACTGATATCAAACCAGTGCAAAAGTAAAATGCATCCCTTCCAATACTTGTTACACTATTGGGAATTTCTATTGACTTTAAACTATCACAACTTGCAAAAGCACTGCCTGCGATACTTGTAACGCTGTCAGGAATAACAACCTTACCAGAACATTTTTCGCCATCAATCAGAATATCGTTCACAATAACAAGCGGATTTTCTTTTTGTTTTTCTTCAAGCCATAATGTCCTCGAAAATGCATAATCGCCGATACTTGTTACGCTGTCTGGAATTTTTATTGATGCTAAACTACTGCAAAAAGTAAATGCCTCTCCTTCGATACTTGTAACGCTGTCGGAAATTGTTACTGATGTTAAATTTTCACAACCGTAAAATGTCTGATATTCGATTTTTGTGACACTATCGGGAATTTCTATTGATGTTAAACTTTCACAACCGGAAAATGCCTGACTTACGATACTTGTTACACCGTCAGGAATAACAACATCACCTTTACAGGTTGTACCGTCAATCAGAATATTGCTTACAATAACAAGTGGATTTTCTTTTTGCTTTTCTTGAAGCCATAATGTTTCTTCAAAAGCAAGTCTTCCGATACTTGTTATACTGTCGGGAATTTCCACCGATATTAAACTATTGCATTCATAAAATGCAAGTTCTCCGATACTTGTAACAGGTACGCCGTTAATTTCCTCCGGAATAACAACCTCTGTTGCATAATCGTTACAACCGGTAATTTCAATATAGCTTCCGTAATTGGTGTATTCAAGACAATCATAGTTATATTCTCCAACTGCTTCAGCCGTGATTACGGAATTATCCATAACCGCATTGACATACGGAACACCAAAACCCATAACGCATACTGCCATAATACTGGCAATAAATTTGTTGATTTTCATAATAAAAACTCCTTTTTATTTATTATTCTCAATGAGTTTATGTCTCAGCATAACCATATCAAAAGAATCAACCAATCCGTCGCCGTTCATGTCGGCATTTTTCCACTGCTCTTTTGTAAGTTCCTGTCTGCCTAAAATGACGTTCTGAAGAAGTACAGCGTCGGCAATATTTACTGAATCGTCGCCGTTCATATCGCCGGTGTTATTTTCGGGTTCTGTTCCGACTAATGCAAATTTATAACCATACTTTTCGGCGTATGCCTGTGCCGTGGAGTTTTCATAGCCATATATAGTGCCATCAAAACTCGTATATCCATTTGAAATTGTAGCAAAATTAGCAAAAATATCGCATTCAGGATTTAAAATAGTTATTGATTTTAAAGCACTGCAATAAAACGCACTTTCGCCGATAGATTTAACACTTTCCGGAATTTTCACTGATGTCAAACCACTCCAAGAAAATGCTATTTCCCCTATACTTGTTAAACTGTCCGGAAGTTCTACTGATTTTAAACTACTACACATATAAAAAGCACCTCTCCCTATGCTTGTTACACCGTCCGGAATGTTTACAGATGCTAACTGACCACAACTATTGAATGTGGCATCTGCGATACTTGTTATACTGTTAGACATTTTTACTGACCGTAAATTTATACAATCAATAAATGCACCATATCCGATACTTGTTACACTATCGGGGATTTCTACTGATGTTAAGCTACTGCAAGCAGAAAATGCCTTTCTTCCGATACTTGTAACAGGCACGCCCTCTATCTCAGGCGGAATAACAACCTCTGTTGCAGACTTGTCACAACCGGAAATTTCGATATAATCGCCATAATTTTTATACGTAAGCTGTTCATATGTACCCTCTGTGTATTCTGCTTCGACCTCCGCACTGGCTGTGATTACGGAATTACTCTCCGCAATCGTATTAACATACGGCACACCAAAACCCATAACGCAAACTGTCATAACTCCGGCAATAATCTTATTCATTTTCATAATCAAAACTCCCTTTTTTAACTTAAAAAATTTAACAATGCTTTTACGCATTCTTCCTCTGATATTATTTCCGGCGAAATGTCCACTCCGGCTTTTTTCAGTTCATAGCAGAGTTCAGTTACCTGCGGAACGTCAAGACCGATTTTCCGCATAAGTTCCACCTGTGAAAAGACTTTTTCCGGAATATTGTCAATAATAATCCTGCCCCTGTCCATAACAACAACACGGTCACATTGTGCCGCCTCGTCCATATAGTGTGTTATCAGAACTATTGTTATACCATATTCACGGTTCATGCGCCGGACTGCCGCCATGACTTCTTTTCTGCCCTGCGGGTCAAGCATGGCGGTTGGTTCGTCAAGAATAATGCACTCAGGACGCATTGCAATTATTCCTGCAATCGCAACACGCTGTTTCTGACCGCCCGAAAGCTGTGACGGTGAATGAAGTCTGTACTCATACATATTGACGGCTTTGAGGGAGTCGTCAACTCTCTGCCGCATTTCCTCATATGGTACGCCTAAATTCTCCAGTGCAAAAGCAACATCTTCCTCCACTATTGAGGAAACTATCTGATTATCCGGATTCTGGAAAACCATTCCGGCACGCTGTCTTAACTCAAAGAGCTTTGAATCGTCAGCAGTATTTATTCCGTCAACTGTAACAGTGCCTTCGGTTGGCAGAAGTATGGCGTTAAGGTGTTTGGCAAGCGTGGACTTGCCCGAACCGTTATGACCCAGAACGGCGACAAATTCCCCTTGTTTTATGTCAAAGTCTATGCCTTTCAGAACTTCTTCCGATAGGGTGTCGCCGTCTGCTTCATAACGGAAATGCAGGTTTTTTATTTCAATGATATTATCCATGTATGTCTTTTATGGGAGTTACAACCGGAGTACCGATTTTGTTGACCAGCGTTGTAAGCCCTGCTGAATTGCCGTCCTTGTGGTAGAGGTAGTTCACGCCCGTAACGTTGTCAACCCATATTGCTATGTACTGGGTTCTGTCTCCGTAGACCTGTCTGTAAACTTCTGTAAATCTGTCTGCATTCATAAAAGATACCTCCTGATAAATTTTTAAATAGATTTAGTTTTCGTCATCGCAGCAAGATATGCGCCCGATTATGTCAATCTTTATAATTCTGATTACTGATTCGCCGTTGTTGGCTTCACAACGCATTTTTATCCAGTTTTCGTCAGCTTCAAGGACTACTCCGCCGCCCATAAATCTTTCCTGTATGCTGTAGACCTCGACAAAGTTTCCGATAAGATTTTTTATAATACCGGACATACAAAAAAACTCCTTTACTTCTGCCATATGGCAGTTGAACCGCACGGCAGTGTCATACCGGTTGATTGTACCGGAAGTCCTATTTCATCAAATGATACAATTCCGCCGGATTTTTCCGTAAGCACTGTACCGAGAATATATCCCATTACGGACGGCGACAACCCTGTTGTATAGCTGTTGATAAGGAAAAACAACGGGTTATCCGAAAGCACTCCGGAACAAAGTTTAACAAGGTCGTATATGGAATTTTCAAGTTTCCATATTTCGCCCGAAGGTCCACGTCCGTAACTGGGAGGGTCCATTATAACTGCGTCATAACGTCTGCCCCGTCTTATTTCACGGGCTATGAACTTTTCGCAGTCATCAACAATCCAGCGTACAGGTTTATCGGAAAGTCCCGATACTGAGGCATTTTCCCTTGCCCATTGCACCATGCCTTTGGAAGCGTCCACATGACACACGGAAGCACCTGCATCTGCACAAGCCAGCGTTGCACCTCCGGTATATGCAAACAGGTTTAGTACACTGATTTCACGTCCGGCATTTCTGATTTTGTCAGCCATAAAGTCCCAGTTTACAGCCTGTTCCGGAAAAAGCCCTGTATGTTTGAAGCCTGTCGGCTTTATGTTAAATTTAAGATTGCCATAATTTATATTCCATACTTCCGGAACTTTCTTTCTGAAAGACCATTTGCCTCCGCCGGAAGCCGAACGGTGATAATGACCGTCCGCTGTATTCCACAGGCGAGAGGTTCTGTCAGTTTTCCATATTATCTGGGGGTCTGGACGTACAAGGCTTATATTTCCCCACGTTTCAAGTTTTTCGCCGTCCGAAGTGTCAATTATTCTGTAGTCTGTCCAGTTGTTTGCAGTTCTCAAAGTTCAGACTCCTTTCGTAGTATTCTTTCTCTTATTTTTTCCGCAATGCTTTTTACTGCATCATCTATATCAACATAGTCCATACCTTCGGCAGTAATGCTTATTGTAGGATTGCTGGAATTTTCATGTACAAAAATTTTCCCCCTGTTTCCAAGCAGGTGTATATAACGTGCTATATGGTCGGTTATAACGCAGTCGTTCTTCCATATTTCACGGAAATTCAACGGGATTTCCACATCAGCGGAAACCAGTGAATAGTGTTTCATATCCGCAAGCTTACTTAACGGGGAGTTGTTTTTTTTCATAACATAGAGGAGTTTTACAGCCGTGAAAAATCCGTCACCTGCGGGGATTTCGTCTGAAAATATAATTCTGCCGCTGCTGTCTGCGCCTATGCTGTAACCGTCCTCAGTCATACGTGCAATAATGCTGTTTTCGTCAAATCCTGCCGTAATAACTGCAATATCGTTTTCTTCGGCAAACTTCATAAATCCGTAGCCAGCCCCGTATGTTACCACAAAAGCGTTATTTTTCAGCAGATTGTTTTCTCTGTAGAATTTCGCAAATACTGATGCCAGTCTGTCATTGTCAACTGTCACTCCGTTTTCGTCAACAGCGGTACAGCTTTCGCCGTCATTTCCGAAAACAAATCCGCATTTCAATCCGTTCTGTTTTATAAAATCCGGATTATCTTCCGGAAAAACCTGTACTTCCGCACCCATTTCCCTGAAAAGTCTCAGAGCAGTATCATTGTTTTTTCCGTCAGAACATCTTACTGCGATTTTCATTCCGTAAAAG
>CAMWRL010000118.1 GCA_947176685.1 uncultured Ruminococcus sp.
AAAGAGCTGTACCCCACTGACCTGCGCCGGTTTCAGTGGTAACGCCTTTGAGACCTTGCTGTTTGGCGTAGTAAGCCTGAGCAATAGCGGAATTTAACTTGTGACTTCCGCTGGTATTGTTACCCTCGAATTTATAATAGATTTTTGCCGGAGTGTCGAGTTTCTTTTCAAGGCAGTAAGCCCTTACAAGCGGTGACGGACGGTACATTTTGTAAAATTCCTGAATTTCTTCCGGAATATCAATGTATCGGTCTGTTTCGTTGAGTTCCTGTTTAACAAGTTCCTCGCAGAAAACGCCTGAAAGTTCCTCGGCGGTCATAGGTTTGTGGGTTGCAGGATTGAGAAGCGGAGCAGGTTTATGTGCCATATCTGCACGGACGTTATACCATTGTTTAGGCATCTCGTTTTCCTCAAGGTATATTTTGTATGGGATTTTTTCTGACATTATAAGGATTCTCCTTTTAATTATAATAGTATATTTGCCATTATTTAAAAGCTTTATACAGAAAAAAGTTTAACACGAATATCGTACAATGTCAAGTATGTGGAATATATTGACGTTAGATTTGCTGTTATGCACAAATAATAAACGGTTGTTTTGTGCATAATCACGTTTTGGAAAAATTTATTAAATTTTTTCAGAAAATTATGAGAGAATTTGTTTGTTGGTACGTCTGTATTATGAAAGGGGTTTGCAGGACATGTCCCTTATGACAAGTATACAGATATTATAGAGTTGGATTTTTCTTTTCCTTTTTTTCGGGCGTGTCCTGCAAAAAATATTGACATTGGTTTGTTATAGGTGTATAATGTTATTGTCGTATTGACGTATCATTATGAAATCGGAGGAAACTTAAAATTGGACACAAAAATATCCAGCGTTGCACCAGATGAACAGAATGTTTCTGAAGTAAGTTTGTCAACTGAAACAGAAGAAATTGTTGCCCCTGTTGTAAAAACCACAGTTAAACCCTATTATGCCGGAATTGATATTATAAAGATTCTTGCTGTATTTATGGTTATATGTATCCATACGTATCTGCATGACGGCATGTACGGTGAACCTATTACAGGTACGAAATACATACTTCCTATTATGTGTAGGTGGCTTGCCTATACGTGCGTACCGCTGTTTATGATTGCAACGGGTTATCTTATGAAAAACAAGAAGCTTACCGGAAAATATTATACAGGTCTTATAAAGATAATAGTTATATATATTATAGTAAGTATAATATGTATGAAGTTCAACCATGCAAAGTACGGGTCGGATTTCAGTGACCCGTGGATAGTGCTTAAAGGATTCCTTGAGTACAGCAACGCCAACTATGCATGGTATGTCAACTATTATATAGCAATATTTCTTTGTATACCGTTTCTTAACCTTGCATTCAACGGTCTGGAAACAAAAGGTCAGTGTTTTGTACTTGTGGTAACCGTTGCGGCACTGACGGTTTTTGCAAGAAGTCTGTTTTTGGGTTTTGACAGAACTAACCAGATAAAACTTATTCCCGACTACCTTAACGGTGCATGGCCTTTGGCTTACTATTTTGCAGGAGCTTTCATACGTGAGTACCCTCTGAAACGCACCATATTGAATAAGATTCTCATTATTATCGGACTTTCCGCTTCAACAGGCTTTTTAACATGGAGTACTTACAAACAGTCCCTTATAAACCTTAACGAAGGACAGAGATTTGTTTCATATCATTTCAATGACTACGGCACATATCCGGTATATCTTGTTGCAGTATTTATTTTCCTGCTTCTGTTCGACATCACAACCAAAAATAAAGTGGTTAAATTCATTCTGCGGCAGATTTCCGGTGCAACATTTGCAACGTATCTTATTTCCTATGTATTTGATGCCAAGAATTATGGAGACTTCAACGAAAAATATCCCGTTGTATATGACAGGTGGTCGCACGCTATTGAAATAGTCGGAAAAAATTTCCTTTGTGCGCTTGCCTGCGGACTTGTTATCCATAATGTGTATAATCTTGTGGAGTTCCTTATAAAGAAGCTTATCGCCAAAATAAAGTCAAACAGGACTGACAAAGCCGAAGCTGTTGAAACTGAATAATTAAAAAATTCCCTTGTCTTACAGCAGGGGAATTTATATAGCTCTTATAAAGATAAATATATTGTTTTATTAACTAAAAGTTTACTTTATTGCCGGAATTTTTTTCTGTAAAAGGTTGCATTATCCGCAAAAGTATGATATAATAAATACCGTTAGATGTACGGTCGTACATCAGACTGCGAGAAGATATGCGAGGAAACAGAAGGTTGCTGGCGGTTTGTCAGGTAATTTCTGCGGAGTATGTCCGATTTCAAACCGGGCGATTGGGATATTGAACACTGTTGGTGCTTTTTATGGTCTGCGTATACAAGATATGCAGAACTATGACTTTTTGCGCTTGGATTCCTGATTGCCGGAAAACATTTATTGTGTTTTTCGGATTTTTTTGTCGGGAAATGTGTGAAACACACGGTTGCGTGTGAAGTCCCAGAGGAGAGTTGTTTCTCCGCCCCCGTAATTTTATTCAAGGAGGCGAAATAAATGGCAGTCAATGAAAAAATCAGATTCAAGATTAAGGGCTATGACCACGCTACTGTTGATATTGCAGCAGCTAAAATCGTAGATGCAGCTAAGAGAAGCGGTGCAAGAGTTTCAGGACCTATCCCGCTCCCTACTGATAAGGAAGTTGTTACTATTCTCCGTGCCGTTCACAAGTATAAGGACAGCCGTGAGCAGTTTGAAATGAGAACTCACAAGAGACTTGTTGACGTTATCCGTCCTACTGAAAAGACAACTGCTGCTCTTGACAAGCTTGAAATCCCTGCTGGCGTAGACGTTGTTATGGAAGTTAAGTAATTTCCATTACGCCGAAAAGGTTTTGCCGTTTTCGTAAAAACGGAATGGCGGTATTCCGCCGGTCAAGTTGATTTATTCAACCAATAACCATTCAGGAGGAAATTGAAATGCAGAAAGGCATTATCGGTAAGAAAATCGGTATGACTCAGATTTTCGATGAAGCAGGAAAAGTTATTCCTGTAACTGTTGTAGAAGCCGGACCCTGCGTTGTAGTTCAGAAAAAAACCGTTGAAAATGACGGATATGCTGCACTTCAGCTCGGTTATGGCGATGTTAAGGTTCAGAGAGTCAACAAGCCTATGAAAGGTCATTTTGACAAGGCTGACGTTGCCTGCAAGAAAACTCTCAAAGAGTTCAGACTTGATGACTGCGATGCTCTCAATGTAGGCGACATCGTTAAGGCTGACACATTCGCAGCAGGCGAATCCGTTGACGTTGTAGGTATCAGCAAAGGTAAAGGTTTTGCAGGTGCTATAAAGCGTCACAACCAGCACAGACTTAAGGAAACTCACGGTACTGGTCCTGTTCACAGACAGGCAGGCTCAATGGGTGCTTGCTCCTCACCTTCAAGAATTTACAAGGGCAAGGGTATGGCAGGTCATATGGGCGCAGAACAGGTTACTGTACAGAACCTTGAAATCGTTAAAATAGACGCAGAAAACAATCTTATCGCTATCAAGGGCGCAATTCCGGGTCCAAAGGGCGGTATCGTCTATATCGTGGACAGCGTTAAGGCTTAAGGAAGGAGGAAACGATATGTCAACAATTTCAGTATTTGATATGACAGGCAAGCAGGTTTCCGAAACAGAGCTTAACGACAATGTTTTCGGAATTAAGCCCAACGAGGCTGTTATGCACGCTATGGTTGTCAACTACCTCGCAAACCAGAGACAGGGTACACAGTCCACTCTTACCCGTACAGAAGTAAGCGGCGGCGGCAGAAAGCCCTGGAGACAGAAGGGTACAGGTCACGCAAGACAGGGTTCAACAAGAGCTCCTCAGTGGACTCACGGCGGTGTTGCTCTCGGACCGAAGCCCAGAGATTACAGCTATACCCTTAACAAGAAAGTAAGAAGACTTGCTATGAAGTCCGCACTTTCCACTAAGGTTATCGACAATAATCTTATCGTTCTTGATTCTCTCACACTCGACAGCTTCAAGACAAAAACCGTTGTTGAAATGCTTAAGGCACTCGGCGTTGAGGGCAAGGCTCTTATCGTTACTGCTGAAGCAGATACAAAGGTTATCAAGAGTGCTGCCAACATCCCCGGCGTTAAAACAGCCGCTGTCAACACTCTTAACGTTTACGACATTCTCAATTACGACAAGTTCATCGTTGTAAAGAATGCAGTAGGAAAAATTGAGGAGGTGTACGCATAATGAACGCACCGCAGGATATAATTCTCAAGCCCGTTATCACTGAAAGAAGTATGGACAATCTTCAGGTAGGAAAGTACACCTTTAAAGTGGCTAAGAACGCTAACAAGTCTGAAATCAAAAAGGCTGTTGAAACACTTTTCGGCGTTCAGGTTGCCAAGGTTACTACTATCAACGTAAAGGGCAAACTCAAAAGAGTCGGCAGATATGAGGGTATGACACCTTCATGGAAAAAAGCCATCGTTACTCTTACAGAGGGTTCTAAGGCTATAGAATTCTTTGAGGGTATGGTTTGATAAAAACCACAGTATGGGAGTAATGCTCCCGCAAAAAACGCATTTTTTTTAAGGAGTGAAATAAATGGCTATTAAAAGCTACAAGCCTACGACACCGTCGAGACGTCAGATGACTGTTACTGATTACTCGGTTCTGTCAAAGGTTGAGCCGGAGAAAAGCCTTCTCGAACCGATGAAGAAAAAGTCGGGAAGAAACAGCTACGGCAGAATTACAGTACGCCACAGAGGCGGCGGTAACAGAAGAAAATACCGTGTTATAGATTTCAAGCGTGATAAGGACAATGTAATCGCTACAGTTCTTACACTAGAATACGACCCCAACAGAAGCGCATTTATCGCTCTCGTACAGTATGAGGACGGCGAAAAGAGATACATTCTTGCTCCCAACGGTCTTAAAGTCGGCGACAAGATTGAATCCGGCTCGGAAGCTGACATCAAGCCCGGCAACGCTCTTAAACTTGCTGATATTCCTGTTGGTACATTTATTCACGCTATCGAGCTTTATCCCGGCAAGGGCGCACAGCTTGTAAGAAGTGCAGGCAATCAGGCACAGCTTATGGGTAAAGAGGAAAATTACGCTCTCGTAAGACTTCCCTCGGGCGAAATGAGAAAAGTTCCAGTTAACTGCAAGGCTGCTATCGGTCAGGTTTCCAACATCGACCACGAAAATGTTAATTACGGTAAAGCCGGAAGAGTCCGCAATATGGGCTGGAGACCTACTGTACGTGGTTCTGTAATGAACCCCTGCGACCATCCGCACGGCGGTGGTGAAGGTAAGTCACCTGTCGGACGTCCCGGACCTGTAACTCCTTGGGGCAAGCCGGCTCTCGGTTACAAGACCCGTAAGGCTCATCACAGAACTGACAAGTTCATCGTAAAACGCCGTAACGGCAAGTAATCTGAAAGGAGGAACAGGTTAATGAGTAGAAGCATTAAAAAAGGCCCTTATGTGCAGGACGTTCTTCTTAAGAGGGTTGTTGCCATGAACGAGGCAGGAGAAAAGAAGGTTCTCAAGACTTGGAGCCGTTCTTCAACAATTTT
>CAMWRL010000119.1 GCA_947176685.1 uncultured Ruminococcus sp.
ACCCTCAAAGACAAGACCGCATTTTTCGATTACTCTGCCGGAAGCTGTATTTTCAACAGCGTGTTCCGACACAAATTCACGGGCATTGTTTTCAGAATAAGCATATTCAATCATACGTTTTGCCGCCTCTGTTGCATAACCGTGTCCCCAGCAGTCGTATCTCAGATTATAGCCGAAACTCCAGACATTTTCATCTGCTCTGAATCTGATACCGCCTGAACCTATAAGCTTGTTGTCTGACTTACGGACAAAGCCCCATGTGTATTCATTTTCAAGGCTGTCAAGAGAACTGAGCCATTCTCTTGTTACTTCAACGTTTATGTGACACGGATAAATCATGTATTCCGCAACACGACTGTCGCCAGTCCATTCAAATACGGCTTGTGTATCGTTCACGGTAAGCGGTCTTAAAATCAGACGTTCAGTTTCGATAACCGGAGTTATAAATATACTCATAATATCACCTGTTTATAATATTATAGCTTTCGTCAATAATACTGCATAATATCTTGAAATCAATATTATCATCAAGCATTATGGAAATCCATAATTTTTTATTCATATGGTATGCCGGAAACGCTTTTCTTTCATTGAGCAGGCACTCTCTTGTAAGTGGTTCGCATTTCAGATTGATAATGTCAGTGAAGCCGTCCGCACCGGAAATCATTACGGACTTTTTCACTTTCATAACCAATGCATACCATTTTTTGTTTTTTGAATTTCTTAAAACGAATGCGTCAGGAGTTTTCAGCCACAGATATTCAGGCTCTGTGGCGTACTTTTCCCGTGCGTAAGAAATTACTTTATTACGCATCATTTTTTAAAAGCCTCTATAGACTGGTTTATTTTAGTCATTTTTTCCTCAGCCTTTGCAAGTTTTGTTTTTTCAGCCTCTATGAGTTTTTCCGGAGCTTTTGCAATAAATCCCTGATTATTGAGTTTTCCGCTCAGGAAGTCAATATCTTTCTGGACTTTAGCTTTTTCCTTTTCAAGGCGTGCAATTTCCTTTTCCTTGTCAACGAGTTCGTCCATAGGAATAAATATTCTTGCGGAATCAGTTACAGCGTTTACAGAGTCCGGAATATCGAATTTTTCACCTGTTTCAACGGCAGACGCAGAAGCAAGTTTTTCAAAGAACAGACTACAGGATTTAAATAATTCCGGAGTGTCTGTTTCAATGAAAAGTTTAGCCTTTACGGACGGCGGAACATTCATTTCGCTTCTGGTATTGCGGACAGCCTTGATAGCGGAGATGATTTTTTCAAAGGATTTTTCCTCTGCCGTAAAGTCAATTGAACTGTCATAAACGGGATAGCTTTCAAGAATAATCATTGACTTTTCATTTGTGAGAACCTGCCATATTTCCTCAGTGATGAACGGCATAAACGGATGAAGAAGTTTAAGCATACCCTGCATAGCCCACACAAGTACGGACTGAGCGTTTGACATAGTTTCGCCGCCTGCCTGTATGCGTGGTTTGGTAAGTTCTATATACCAGTCGCAGAAAACGTCCCAGATAAAGTCGTAGAGTTTCTGGGAAGCGATACCCAGTTCAAACTTGTCTAGATTTTCGTTGACTTCCTTTGCAAGCTGATTGAACTTGTTTATAAGCCACTTGTCCTCAAGTTCGAGTTTTTCAGGCAGTCCGGCAAACTCAAAGTCTTCGGGGAGATTCATCATAATAAAGCGTGAAGCGTTCCAGAGCTTGTTTGCAAAGTTACGTGCAGATTTAACCTTTTCGTCAATGTAACGCATATCGTTTCCGGGAGAATTTCCGGTTGCAAGCATAAAGCGCAGAGCGTCCGCACCGTATTCGTTGATGACTTCAAGAGGGTCAATGCCGTTGCCGAGGGATTTGGACATCTTTCTGCCCTGCGAGTCACGCACAAGTCCGTGAATCAGTACCGTATCAAAAGGCACTTTGCCCATATTTTCAAGACCGCTGAACATCATTCTGATAACCCAGAAGAAAATAATGTCATAACCTGTAACAAGGGTGTTGGTAGGGTAGAAGTATTCAAGGTCTTTGGTGTTTTCGGGGAAACCCAGAGTTGAGAAAGGCCACAGCGCAGAGCTGAACCACGTATCAAGAGTATCGGGGTCTTGTCTCATAGGCTTGCCGCATTTCGGACAGTTGCAGGACTCCTCTTTTGTTACAACCATTTCGCCGCATTCGTCGCAGTAAAACGCCGGAATCTGATGTCCCCACCATATCTGACGGGATATGCACCAGTCACGGATATTTTCGAGCCAGTGGAAATATATTTTATCAAAGCGTTCCGGTACAAATTTTGTATCGCCGTTCTTTACTGCGTCAATTGCGGGTTTTGCAAGCGGCTGCATTTTTACAAACCACTGTGTTGAAACTTTCGGCTCAACGGTAGTTCCGCATCTGTAACAAGTACCTACATTATGGCTGTAGTCTTCGATTTCAACGAGCGCGCCCTCTTTTTCGAGGTCTGCAACAATAGCTTTTCTTGCTTCGTATCTGTCCATACTAGCGTAAGCCGGATAATCGTCTGTAATTGTTGCATCATCGTTCATAACGTTGATAACCGGAAGATTATGTCTCAGACCTACTTCAAAGTCGTTGGGGTCGTGTGCAGGAGTGATTTTCACAACGCCTGTACCGAAGTCCATTTCAACATAGTCGTCCGCAACAATAGGGATTTCCCTATGAACTATCGGCAGAATTACAGTTTTTCCGACTAAATCTTTATAACGTTCGTCATTGGGATTTACGGCTACTGCTGTATCGCCTAAAAGAGTTTCCGGTCGTGTTGTAGCTAATTCAAGATAATTTTTAGTATCCTTGATTCTGTAGCGGATATGCCAGAAATGCCCTGCCTGTTCCTCAAAAGTAACCTCAGCATCCGAAAGCGAGGTGCGGCATTTCGGACACCAGTTAATTATTCTCTCGCCACGGTATATCAGACCTTTGTTGTAGTACTTTACAAAAACTTCCTTTACAGCTTTTGAACAGCCCTCGTCCATAGTGAAACGTTCCCTTGACCAGTCGCAGGAAGAACCCAGTTTCTTAAGCTGTTCAACGATACGTCCGCCGTACTGTTTTTTCCATTCCCATGCACGTTTCATAAAACCGTCACGACCGAGGTCTTCTTTGGTAACGCCCTCTTTGCGCATAGCCTCAACGATTTTGGCTTCTGTAGCGATAGCGGCGTGGTCAGTACCCGGAAGCCACAATGCCGAATAACCGCACATTCTTTTCCAGCGTATTAAAATGTCCTGTAAAGTTTCGTCAAGGGCGTGACCCATATGAAGCTGTCCGGTAATGTTCGGAGGCGGGATAACTATTGTATAGGGGACTTTTTTGGGGTCAGCCTCTGCACGGAAACAGCCGTTGTCGTTCCACGCCGAGTAGATTCTGTCTTCAAAGTCTTTCGGACTGTAGGCTTTTGCAAGTTCTTTTGCCATTTGTAAAAACTCCTTTTTTATAGATTCCGGCAACATAGAAAAGCCCTGAACCGTACAAGGTTCAGGGCGGAAAAAATCCGTGTTACCACCTGAATTCAGGGAAAAAACTCCCTGCACTCTGTTCCCTGTAACGTGGGAAAAAATACGTCAGCACTTACTGAATGAAAATCCGTTCAGTGCCGAAGCTCCGGAACTACTTCAGAACAATTCTTCATATCGCCTTGCACCGTCCGGCGACTCTCTGTAAATCCGTAACTGTTCCTACTTGTTTCCATCAAAGCTTTTTAATATAAGTAAATAATATCATATCCGGCGGAGTTTGTCAACAGGTGCGTGGAAATTTTTTGTATTATATTTATGTGTTTTCAGCCATACAGTAACCGCATATGTCACACGACAGAAAATTCCTGTTGTCAACGGCATATATCATTTCATTGCCGCATACCGGACAGTCAGTCCCCGATTTTATGGAAATCATTTCCCTTAAAATATCTGCAATAAGCATAGCAACAGTGTGTTTACTGCTTGGATTCAGTTTTTTTAAACGTTCATATTCTGTTTCAAGCTGTATATCCGGACTTTCTGTAATATATCCGTCAATGTCAAGGCTGAGCAGGAAGTCCAGATTATTAATACTGATAATTTCCGGAGTAAAGCAGTATATATGTTCTTTGAACCACTGCACTGTCGCTGAATAATATGTTCTATAGTCAAACAGATTATTCCTGTCTGATAACATTTCAAGAAAGCTGTCCCATAATTTCATGTACTGAATTTCCTTTCCTTTTTATCATAATAAATGCAATAATGCTTACTGCAACATATCCGGCTATAGCAATAACAGAAGATTCAATACCGAAATCACCGCCTGTTATAATATTACTGTCAGATTTCAGAACATAGGTATATACAGAAAGGTCAGAAGATTCAGTGCCGATATGAAGCAGACCGATTGTTGACATATTCCATATGGCGTGGACAATGGCATTATTCCAAAAGTTATTGCTTTCCAGAAGTATAAGAGAAAACATTATTCCAACCATAGTACCGGCAATGACAAGCTGGATTATACTTATTAAATTAAGGTCGTTTCCGATAATATGCACAGCCCCGAAAAGTACCGACGGAATAATAACAGCAGATTTTATGTTATAGTTTCTGCGGATAATCCCCATTATTACACACCGGAATATCATTTCCTCAACTATTCCGGCGGCTATGCTGTAAAATACTATTCCGTTGACTGCCGTAGTTATTTTGGTGTATGTATCTTCCAGAAGTACAGACCATCTGCCGTTCATACATATGAATGCAGTTACAACAGCCAGCGGTAAAAGTATTGCGGTTATACACCACATCGGACAAAGACTGAATTTTTTTATTCCAATTTCTGACAGATTCAGTCTGAATAATACGGCAATCAGGAATTTCACTCCGGCATAAGCAATCAGAGCGTACAGTACGGCGGAAACTGTTGCGCATATATATGCCGGAATTTTCACAAATACAAGCGTTCCGCCTATAGCCAATGCGATACCTTGCGAAACAGCAAGAATTACTAAAGACACGGCACAGCAGGCAGCTGTTAGTAAAAATTTTTTCATAATAAAACCTCGTTTCATTAATTATAAGGTTTATTATATAATAATTCAACAGTAAAGTCAACAAAAAGCACAGATTTTTTTGTAACTTCATTTTAGGAAAACGGCGTTGACACGGCGGAATTTTTGTGATAGAATAGATAATGGCACAAATTCGGAAACAATGTCTTGACATATGTGATATAATATTTACTTGGGAATACTAACATTAAAAAAAATAACAGCAGGCTTTTTTCTGCACAATCAGATTTTTCCCATACTACTATTAGAATTGGAGGAGGCTTTTTATGAATGATAATTCTTTTCACAAACAAAAAAAAGCTGCACTGAAAAAGTATTTTAGCCATATGAATCCGATGCAGCAGGAAGCCGTATTTACTGTCAAAGGTATTTATGTTATACACATCTCAGAGCCCAAGAGACCGACATAGCG
>CAMWRL010000120.1 GCA_947176685.1 uncultured Ruminococcus sp.
GTGTTATACTTCAATAATGGACAATATGTATTTATAATGGTATTATTATGATTTTTGATTAAAAAACAAAACCAAAAATGTCCCGACAAATCAGGAGGTTGAATCTATGCAATGTGAGAGATGCAAAAATGAACTTGGTCCGAATGCTGAAGTATGTCTGAAATGTGGTACACCGGTTTCACATAATGTGGCAGGATTTGAAAATACTATTGATATAAAACGTGCGCTGAAAGCTATGACTAATGAACACGGTCAGGATATTGTCAGGGATTCAAATAAGTTTGTATCCCTTCTGAGAGACTATATCCCCGAATATGAAAAGGAATGCCGTCTGCTCAGGCTTATGCTCCAGAACGGAGTACTTGCCAATATGCTCAGGGAAAGCGAACAGCAGAATATCTCTATAATGAAAGCCAAGGAATTTATGTCTTCGGAAATGTTCCTTTCTGATAATGCCGTGGAGTTTGTACTTGTGTGCTTTACATATATGCTCGGTTGGGAATATACCTCCCAGCTTACCGAAAAGCCAAAGCCCCAGCCGGCAGAGGCAAGCTCACCTGCCAAGGCTCCTGCTCCGAAAAAACCCCCGATGCCGTTTGATATGGGTATGAAGGTTTTCAGACCGTCCGATGCTGCAAAATTCCGTCTTAAAGGTAATGTGAAAATCCCCGAAGGTTATACCAAACTCGACAGCTTCGCTTTTGACGGATTCGGCTTTATGAAAAATGTTGAACTTCCCTCAACGCTCGTATCAATAGGCGAATACGCTTTTTCAGAATGCAAGAGACTCAAAAGCATAGAAATTCCGGAAACTGTTCAGGTACTCAAACAGGGCGCATTCAGTCAGTGCGGAAAACTTACTGTTGTAAGACTTCCTGACGGGGTGTTTGAAATTGAAGACAATACTTTCTCTTTCTGCCACAGCCTTGAAATAATAGACGTTCCGGAAAGCGTCAGTAGTATCGGAAAAGAGGCTTTTTCAGGCTGCGAAAAACTCCGCAAACTTTTCCTTTCGGAAAATGTCAAGTTCATTGATGAGGGCGCATTCTCATACTGCACTTCCCTTGTTATAAAGTGCTATGAAAATTCATATGTTCACCGTTACTGTATGTCCAACGGTCTGAACGTTGAAACAGTAGCAAAAGGCACACCTTTCAGCAAAATAAATTCATAATAATAAACTCAGGAAAGGACTGAATTAATTGATAGAACTGAAAATAGGCGAAAAAGTGGAAATGGAATACGGCGGCTTTGCTACAGTAAAGAAAATACTCGGCAGCGGCGGTCAGGGTATTGTATACCTTGTTGACTTCAACGGTATAGACTACGCTCTTAAATGGTATGATACAGACAAAATCAAAAACGCCAGAGCATTCCGCAAAAACATTGAAAACAACATCAAAGACGGCGCACCAAGTGATAAATTCCTCTGGCCGAAGTACCTCACCAAGGAAAACAGTAACGGTACTTTCGGCTACATAATGGCACTGCGTCCGCAGGGTTATGATTCATTCGTTGATATCCTCAATACCTACAGACTTGATATTGACGAACTTACAGGTCGTGCTACAAAGGTTTCAGTACAGTTCGCAAGTCTGTATTCTATGATTACAGCGGTAATCAATATTGTAAACGCATTCCGTCAGCTCCACCGTGCCGGAAAAAGTTATCAGGATTTGAATGACGGCGGTTTCTTTATCAACGTCAATACAGGTGATATTCTGGTCTGCGACTGCGACAACATCGCTCCGGACGGCAGCAACTTCGGTATCGGCGGCAAGCCCGGCTATATGGCTCCCGAAGTCGTAAGAGGTGTGGCAAAACCTACCGTCCAGACCGACAAGTATTCCCTTGCAGTAGTACTTTTCAAGCTCCTTTTCAGAGGCGACCCTATGGAAGGCGAAAAGGTTGTCAAGGACGTATGCCTTACTGAAACTTCCGAACTCAAACATTACGGACAACAGGCAGTTTTCGTATATGACCCCGATGACAATTCAAACCGTCCTGTACGTGGTATCCACGACAATGTAATAAAGTTCTGGAGAATCTATCCGCAATATGTGCGTGAGGCTTTTATAAAATCCTTTACATTGGGTATAAGAGAACCTAACAGACGTATCATTGAAAACGAATGGCAGAAATTATTTATCCGTCTTCGTTCGGAAATTATCGTCTGCACCTGCGGAAGAAGCAATTTTACTTCAATGTTTGAAAATGTAAATGAATCAACTTACAGATGCCCTAAATGCGGTTCGGAATTTGTCAGCCTTATTTTCAGCAACCGTGACTACCGTATGCCCTTATATGTGGGCAGTAAGTTCTATGAGTGCGAAATTGACCCACGTTCTGACGATTTCCAGACGGTTGTCGGAGAACTGGTTGAGAATAAACTCAAACCGGGTATGCTCGGTATCAAGAACACTTCCGGAAAGACATGGCGTGTTAAAATGCCCGATGGTATTTTTTATGATATAGCTTCCGGAAAAGGTTTCCCACTCTGGAAAGGTCTGGAAATTGATTTCGGTGATGTCAACGCTCATATCTGATATCCCATTCCCTCTGATTTGGCAGTCAGTCATTACATTTTAATACAGACAGATTTATATGACATCATAATGCAGTCACAATTGTATCTTCGGACGTATGCGGACGGACAGTCGGGAAAAGTCCGGAGATACCTGAAATTCAGACAGCCATGGCACAGTCCGACTTGACGGCAGTGGCTCTTAACTAAATCAATTATATTTATTGGGAAAGGAGAAAGCTACTTGAAAAATTTACAGTCTGCGCCGAAGCGGCTGTATGTACCGTAGACTATACGGATTTTTCTCAATATGGGCTTCTGCCCATATTTTGAGTAGCAGTATGTAAATTATGAGCAAAGATATGAACGAAAAAAATGTTAAAATACCTGCAGGCAGTGTCGATGAAGATTTCGATAATATGCTGGATTTTGACGATGACGACCCACTCAGTGCGACAAGCGTTTCCAAAAAAAGCCTTGTTATATTTTTCCTGATTGACACTTCGGGAAGTATGAAAGGTACTAAAATGGGCGAACTTAATACCGTTATGGAGGAACTTATTCCGGAAATCCGCCGTGTAGGTGAAGCTGATACAGACGTTAAAGTTGCTGTACTTACATTTGCCAACAGCGTTATGTGGATGTATTCCGAACCGGTTTCTATTGAAGATTTTGAGTGGACTCGTCTGAGAGCTGACGGCGTTACAAGTATGGGCGAGGCTTTCCGTGAACTTTCCATAAGAATGTCAAGAAATAGTTTCCTGAGTTCTCCGTCACTTTCGTTTGCTCCTGTTATGTTCCTTATGACAGACGGCTATCCGTCTGACGACTATAAGGCAGGTCTGGAAGCTCTCCAGAAAAACAGCTGGTATAAATTCGGACTCAAAGCCGCCCTCGGTATCGGCAAGGAAGCCAATGACGATATGCTCGCAGAGTTCACAGGAACTAAGGACACAGTTGTACACGCCTATTCAGGCGGACAGCTTGCCCAGATGATTAAAATTATCGCCGTGACTTCCTCTCAGATAGGCAGTAAGAGTATGACCCTTGCTGATGATACAAGTCACGAACTCAGTGCTCAGGACGTTTACGCCGCCAAGCAGAAAATGCTCGGACAGCAGATTCAGGACCTTGTTAAATCACAGGACTATCCGGATTCCGTTCCTTTCGACTCAGGCTGGTAATCCGGACTATGTGCTGACCGAAAGGAGTGCTTATAAATGTTTAATGGTTTTTGTCATACCGTTATCGGAGCAAGTCATATAACAAGTGGTACTGTATGTCAGGATTCGTCTGTATTCAGGACGTATGAAAATTATGGTATCGCCATTGTTGCGGACGGTCATGGAAGCAAAAAGCATTTCAGAAGTGACAAGGGTTCTGAAATGGCTGTAAAAGCGGCACTCGATACGGTTGAGGAATTTTACAAAGACCCTGACGCCTTTGAGGAAAGTTTTCTGAATGACCCCGACAATATAATCAAAAAAATAGAGAAAAATATAATCTCACGATGGAATCGGCTTGTAATACATCATTATACCCACAACCCCTATACCGATAAGGAAAAAGAACCTTTTACCGAAAAGGAGTTCAGACGTATAAAGGTTGAGTCAGTATATGGTACTACACTTATTGTGGCAGTTATGGGCAGGAAGTTTACTTTCGGCACACAAATAGGTGACGGCAGTCTGGTGCAGATATGCGATGATGCCGCCGCTGAAATGCCAATCGGCTATGAGGAAAGTGCGCCTGCAAATATAACCGCTTCAATGTGCAACAGTCAGGCAATAAATTATTTCAACAGTTTCTATAATATTGACGAAAAACCTATAGCGGTTTTCGTATCGACAGACGGTCTTTACACATCGTTCAGAAGTGACGAGGATTTTCTTGATTACCACAGTATTCTTGCAAATCAGCTTACGAATATAGAAGAATTCAGTCTGTCAATCCGCAAGAATCTTGCCAAAAGAGCGCATTGCGGTACTCAGGACGATACATCGCTGGCGTGCGTCTTTGACTGCGATGTACTGGCAGAAAGACTTGAAGAACTTAAAGAACAGGTTGAAGTAAATAAGATTCATGCTTCTATGCGCAAGGCTGAACACAAAGCTCGTCTGGAAAAACAGAAGCTGAAAAACACAATAAACAATGCTCGTTACGAATACGAAGAATTTTCGGCTGAATAGAACAGGGAGTATTTATGGATAAAAAATCAAACAAAAAAAATATACCTATGCTGGTAATCTGTATAGTACTGTTTGTAGTATTCTTTGCCTTGCAGAGAATGATAAGCCAAAATCAGGAACTTATGGCATTCAATGGAGTAATAGCTCAGTTTCATGTTATGATTTCGGTTATACTTGTACTTACCAACAGAAAAATCGGATTTATAACCGGCTGTATACTTAATGCTCTCAACCTGTTATCAGGATTGTTTGCTGTAATTATGGGCGGACAGAAACAGGTTCTTCCGTCAATCGCAATTTCCATATGCACTATCATAATTACAGCTATAATCTACAACTATACTAACAAAAACGATTCAATGCATGATGAGCTTATGGAAAAGTATGAACAGGAAATTGAAAGTAAACGTATTCTTCAGGAAAAAGATGAAGTTCTTTCATATCTTGCGTATTACGACCGTCTTACACAAATGCCCAACAGACATTTGTTTATGGAAAATCTTGAAGAAAATATCTCCCAAAATAAATCATGTGCTGTCGTATGCGTTAACGTTGATGACTTCCGCAAAATAAATGAGGAGTTCGGAATGGCTGCTGGCGATATACTTATAAAAACCTATGCCAAAAGAATTGAAGAAATCGTTAATGAAAATGATTTTGCTTCAAGAATATCCGGTGACGAGTTCGCTGTAATCCTAAATG
>CAMWRL010000121.1 GCA_947176685.1 uncultured Ruminococcus sp.
TTCAGCGTCCTCTTTTTTCTCATCAACGTAAAGTTTTTTCTCCTAAATTTTCTATCTGATTTCTTTTGCATACAGGGTCTCAATGCTTAAGTTGTTAGCATTGCACCCCTAAGCAATTCCGTTACCGAGTTACATATCTCCTGTTCGTCCTCACAAGCCATTTCCATTCGTCTGATGAGGTCATTAAGTTCAGTTTGCAGATTTGTCTTTTCTTATCCTCAGCGTTCTAAACAGTAAGAGAACCTTGCTTGTGAGCAAGATACTTTGCTTTTACTTCATTGTCATTAAGCAAAAAGTCAATCTGTCGCTGAATATCAGCAAGAACGATACTATCAATTCTGTGCATAATAATTGCAGTAGCTTTTACCGTTTCTCACGGACGCATCAACTTCACGACATTTATTCCACAATTCCTGCGAAATAATCGGATTGTGGTTGCTCTCAACAATAACCAAATCTTCTATATCCTCGTTAATAACTTTGTGATTTTTATAGCTTACAGTGGTTTGTTTAAGCTGGCATAGGTGACCGAGAATCTAATTTTTAAGTATACGCTTTATTGTCTGAGAACTCCATAAATGGTGCGAATAAAAAGGAACGGGAAAATCTAAGGACAAAGGTACAAACACCTTTCCCCTCATATTTTGCGAAAAAAATGTGGCTTAAATAGGGTGCTTACGAGTTATATAGTTTTTTCGGATAGTAATATTAGACCTGTATTTCATTATATCTTTTATTGAAAACACAATATTGTCTGTTTGGATTCATTTATGATTTCTCCTGTATTCCCTCGGCAAGACTCCAAAAGACGACTTAAATGCCACAGAAAATTTACTTTGGCTGTCATAGCCGACAGCTTGCGCTATTTCTGCTATACTCATATCGGATTCCCGCAGCATTTTAGCAGCCGACTCCATTCGGTGTTCTTTTATATGCGCTGCAATTGAAGTTCCGTAAACCGCCTTAAACGCAGTCTTCAAAGTAGTCGGATTGATTAAATACTGTTTGGAGAGTTCTTCAATTGTAATTCGTTCTTTCATCTGTTGCGTCAGACGGTCGTGAATTTTCCGTATTATCTCAATCTGTTCTGCTTGGTATGAGGTTACTTGTTTTTGGGGTGTAAACTCCAGCTTAGTAAGATAAAGGAGCAGTTCTAAAATTTTTAATTTCTGATATGGTAGTTTCAGATATTCCGGCTGGTCATAGAAAGCAGAAAAAATGCTTTCCGTCTGCTCATTTCCAGCAAGAAAAGAAATCGTACCATTCGGACAAAATTTCTCTTGCAGTGTTTCTTTGAATATGTCGACATCTTTCAGCAATTCAGGCGGACGAATAGCGATTTTCTGTAAATCAATACAAATAGTTAAACCAGAATACTGTCCGGTTGGAAAAGAAACAAAGGAATCTGCACAGGAATTCATAGTATGCAAGGAAAAATCACTTGGATTCAGATAAATATATTGTCCGTTTCCCATTTTCCATTCCATCTGTCCGCATTTGCAATAGTTAATCTGTATAATATATTCCATAGCACTATGTTTGTGCTGTATGGAAAAAGGAGTTGTATCAAAAGAAAGATACGAGAGTTCTACGCCGGGAAAAACAGAAATCAATTCACCCTGTGCTTTTTCGTTTATCCTGTCTATGTTTTTTCGGATTTTTAGTATTTCGTAATTCATACAGTTAACCTCATAATTCAGGGCAGGCAATTTCCATTACCTGCTCAATCATCTGATGCAGAAGCTGGCTCTGAAATGTATCAGCCGCACGGTAATAGACTTCTTTTCCTTCACGGCGGCAAACAATCAAACCGCTGTTTTTCAATGGTCTGAGGTGGTGAGATACAGCAGGACTTGACATTTCCAGTATAGCAGAAATATTGATAACACATTCCTCGCAGTGGCAAAGAAGCCAAAAAATACGGATTCTGGTGGTGTCGCCAAGCTGTTTAAATATGTCTGCTACAATCTGAAAATAATCCACACGGCTTATCTGTTCTTGTATCATCGAAAAATTTTGTTCTTCTCCGTGATAATGGGGTAGTTTTAAATTACTCATAGTTGTTACTCCTTTAATTTTTTTAGCATTTCGCCCAATCAGAAAAACATTTCGCCCATTTGGGAGAATAAGCGAAAAGTGTATTGACTTTTGGCACTGTTTATATTATACTATAATCACAACGATTAAGCAAGCGTTTAATTGTTGGTTTTTAAAAAAATTTATCGAGGAGGAAATTTACTATGAAAAAGACTTACAAAATTGAGGTAGACTGCGCAAACTGCGCTAACCTTATGGAAGATGCTGCACGTAAAACTACAGGGGTTGCATCAGCTACCGTGAACTTTATGACACAGAAGATGATTGTAGAATTTGCCGAAGGTTACGAACCGAAAAGCGTTATGCAGGACGTTCTGAAAGCCTGCAAAAAGGTTGAGCCGGATTGCGAAATTGCTCTCTGATAAGAAATTCTATAACGAGACAGCACCCTTGAAGTGTATCTTAACAGTTTTAGGGGTGCTTTTTTTTCAATTAACATATGAACGATTAAGCATATTTTGAAAGGAGTTGTTTTTTTATGCAGGAACTGATTATAAATATATTGCTTGGAGTCGTTATTATAACGGCTGTATGTCTTCTTGTTTTTGTAAGCCGTAAAGGCGGAATGACAAAAAAACAAAGAACTATGATGATTCGTATTTTAGTATCTTCTTCTGTTCTTTTAGGACTTCAATTTGTTTCGGCAGAAATATTCAATACAGTTGACAAATATTTATTCTCATCCGCCGGACGATGGATTCGTTTTACCTGCTATCTGATTGACTATTTCATTATTGGGTATGATATTCTGAAAAAAGCTTTCAAGGGTATCAGAAACGGACGGGTATTTGATGAAAACTTCCTTATGGCTGTAGCAACCGTTGGTGCGATGTCATTGGCTGTTTACGAAAACGGCGAGTATCTGGAGGCTATTGCTGTTATGCTGTTTTATCAGATTGGCGAATGGTTTCAAAGCTATGCAGTTGGTAAAAGCCGCCGCAATATCAGCAGTCTGATGGATATTCGTCCGGATTATGCAAATATTGATATAGCCGGAAAACTTGAACAGGTTGACCCGGATGAAGTAGAAATCGGCAGTATTATTGTTGTTCAACCTGGTGAAAAAGTTCCGATTGACGGAATTATTATTGAAGGCAATTCAAGCCTGAATACAAGCGCACTGACCGGAGAGAGTCTGCCAAGAGAAGCAAAGGTCGGAGATGAAGTTATCAGTGGCTGTATAAGTATGACCGGAGTTTTGAAAATACAGACAACAAAAGAATTCGGTGAATCTACTGTATCTAAGATTCTTGATTTAGTGGAAAATGCAAGTTCCCGTAAATCAAAATCAGAAGATTTTATCTCAAAATTTGCAAAATTTTATACTCCGGCTGTTTGTTACAGTGCGTTGGCATTGGTAATACTTCCGCCGCTTGTCCGAATGCTCTTTATGGGACTTGCCGCAAATTGGGGGATATGGATTTACCGTGCTTTGACATTCCTTGTTATCAGTTGTCCCTGTGCATTGGTTATCAGTATTCCTCTGAGTTTCTTTGCCGGAATTGGCGGTGCAAGTCAACAAGGCGTATTGGTGAAAGGCTCTAACTATCTTGAAATCCTTTCAAAAACAAAATTAGTTGTATTCGATAAGACAGGTACTTTGACCCAAGGCGTTTTTGAGGTAAACGGAATACATCATAACGAAATGGAGAATGAAAAGCTTATTGAATATGCAGCTTTGGCAGAAAGTGCATCATCTCACCCAATCAGCAAAAGCTTACAGCGTGCATATGGCAAGGAACTTGACCGTAACCGTGTAAGTGATATTCAGGAAATCAGTGGTAATGGTATTATTGCAAAGGTTGACGGTGTAAAAGTTGCTGTTGGTAATGATAAGCTGATGAAACATTTAAATATTTCATATATCAAATGTCACCATACAGGTACGATTATTCATATGGCTGTCAATGATGCTTATGCAGGTCATATCGTGATTTCCGATATTGTAAAACCAACTTCAAAGACTGCTGTTTCTTCATTAAAGTCGGCAGGCGTTGAAAAAACGGTAATGTTGACCGGTGATGCGAAAAAAGTAGCTGAAGGAGTAGCTTCTTCTCTTGGTATTGACGAAGTTTACAGTGAACTGCTTCCGGCTGACAAGGTTGAAAAAGTTGAAGAACTGCTGAATATGAAATCAAGTAAATCAAAACTGGCGTTTGTTGGCGACGGTATCAATGATGCACCGGTATTGTCAAGAGCAGATATAGGAATTGCTATGGGTGCTATGGGTTCAGATGCTGCGATTGAAGCTGCTGACATCGTTCTTATGGATGACGACCCAATGAAAATTTCTAAAGCTATCAAGATTTCACGAAAGTGTCTGCGTATCGTTTATCAAAATATTGTTCTGGCATTGGTCATTAAATTTGCTTGTCTTGCACTGGGTGCAGTCGGTATTGCAAATATGTATCTGGCGATATTTGCTGATGTTGGTGTTATGATTCTTGCAGTACTTAATGCAATACGTTGTATGTTTGTAAAAAAACTGTAAGTTAAAGAGAGTGATTTATGCTTATTTTGCAGGATGTAAAGGAACGAGAGTTTATAGAGAATTATCGCTTTTGACCGAATAAAATAGAAAATAGAACGAAGCAAGGCTGATACAACACTTTTATGTATCAGCCTTTATCTTTTATAAATTACAGAAATATTATTTAAAAGGTTAAGGCTGTTACTTGCCGAACGTGGATGGTCGGTGTACAGACTTGCAGTAAACTGCGGATTGTCCGAATCGACTTTAGCTAATATATTCAAAAGAACTACAGTGCCGTCGGTAGCAACTCTTGAGGCAATATGCAATGGATTTGGTAGAACATTATCGCAGTTTTTTTGCAGAAAATGAAATGGTTGAACTAACTCCCGAACTCAAAGAATTATTTGATAACTGGGTAAATCTCACATACAAGAATATAAGTAAAAGGACGATACTTTATGTGCATCATAAGGTATCAAAGGAGCTGAAAGTTAAAATAAAGCAGTTGACAAAGCAGAAATATTGTGATATACTTATATAGTCGGGTATCGGGATTTATTCCGGTGTCGGAGTGAAAAAAACAGATATTTACGTGAAATCGGATATTATCGGATTTTGTCGGAAATTCTATCGTGGAAATTTTTGCGTCCGTCTGTTTTTTTGTCAGTCGGATTTTTTTGTGCAGAAAGGTGTTTTGATGAATAAAAGAATTGCAGTGACAGCCATTGTCATTGACGACCCGTCAGCCGTGCAGGAAGTAAACGCCATACTTCACGAATACAGTGAAATCATTATAGGCAGAATGGGCATTCCATACCG
>CAMWRL010000122.1 GCA_947176685.1 uncultured Ruminococcus sp.
ATATTATACAAACTCTTTCCACGTACCTGTTTACTATCCGATAAGTGCGTTTGAAAAAATAAAGATTGAAGCACCTTACCACGAACTCACCAATGCTGGACACATAAGTTATATTGAACTTGACGGCGACCCGCTGGAAAATCTGAACGCCTTTGAAAAAATCGTGCGTTGTATGAAAGAATCCGGAATAGGTTACGGAGCTATAAATCACCCTGTTGACCGTGACCCGTGCTGCGGATATACCGGAATTATCGGTGAAACCTGTCCGTGCTGCGGCAGACGGGAAAACTCCAATAACATTGCGTTTGACAGAATACGCCGTATAACAGGCTATCTTGTCGGAACACTCGACCGCTTTAACAACGGCAAGCGTGCCGAAGAACACGACAGAGTAAAACACGATGTCTGAAATCAGAATTGCCGGAACTGTCAACGATTCAATAGTTGACGGCAACGGAATAAGGTTTACGATATTCACACAAGGCTGTCCGCATAACTGTAAGGGCTGTCACAATCCGCAGACGCACGACTTTAACGGCGGACAAATCGTCAGCACGGACGAACTTTTACAGAAAATAAAACAGAATCCTTTGCTTGACGGCGTGACTTTCAGCGGCGGAGAACCTTTCTGTCAGGCACACGAACTTGCAGTTTTTGGAAAAAAAATAAAGTCCCTCGGACTTAATATAACAACATATACCGGATATACTTTCGAGGAACTCTATACTAACCGTAACCACAATTACTGGAATGAACTTCTTTCCGTTACGGACGTTCTGATTGACGGACGGTTTATACTGGAGTTAAAAGACTGGAATATAAAGTTCCGTGGAAGTTCAAATCAGCGTTATATTGACTGTCCGGCAAGTCTTAAAGCAGGCAGGGCGATTGAAATACATATATAAATAAAATCCGGAGTTTTCCTGCTCCGGATTATTTCATTATGTAATATTTTTTCCAATCGTAAAAATCTTTCTGGTAATCATCTGAATGTCTTATACGGCTATATCGCATATGAAAAGGGTTAATACTTTCCCATTGCCTTTTAAATTGTTTTTCGTCCGTTGCAGTGATAAAGCGATAATCGGATATAAACCAGCTACAGTATATTTTTTTAAAAAAACAGGATTTTCCGGCGGGCATCTCCTTATAGTGACGGACGGCACGGTTTGCGAAAGTCTTAGGCTTCTGACGGTCTTTTGAAGTTCTTGCACGGTCTTTAATTACCGGAAATTTTCTGTAACTCCTGCTCATATTACGCCTACTTTCTTAGATAATATTTTTTCCAGTCCCATAAAGCCTCTTCGTATTTATCATAGTAAATATAATCATATGTTTCCCATGCTTTCCGAACTTCCGTTTTGTTCATATAGCCGATATAACGATAATCTGATATGAAATAACTGTAATATATTTTCTTGTAACCGCCCTTTCCGGTGGGTATCTCCTTATAGCGACGGACGGCACGGTTTGCGAAAGTCTTAGTCTTCTGACGGTCTTTAGATGTTCTGCGCCTATCTTTATGTACGGGGAATTTCCTGTAACTCCTGCTCATCATCTGGCTCCTTTCGGACGGTAAGTACAATATATGTAACAAGCAAAGTGATACCAGTTATAAAACAAAATGCCTGTACTGCATAATAAAACAGTACAAAAAAGAATCCGCTCAGAACATCAGCTATATTTTCGACAACAGCTATAGCGTCAGTATACAGGACTGCTTCTGAAAGTACGGATAATGCTGTAAAAATAAAAAATCCGATAATACAGAATTTTTTAAGTCTGATTTTGTTTGCGGATTTTTTTATTATCAGTATAATCAGTACCGCAGGAATTACCGCAACAAGCGGAAACATTGATATAATTGAAACTATATTTTCAAATAATTCAGCAAACATATTTCACCTCATAAAAAAATAATCCGCCTTGCCGTCATATAGTGCATAAAACCCGCACGAAGCAGGTGGGTAAACGCCCGAATGCTTCACGCTCCCTTCGTCCGCATATAGAAACTATATGTCGGGAGGTCTGCAATCCACAGCCGGAGCTGTATTCCCTGATGAGATGTGTTGGATTATAAAAAACTATAATTACCCGAACAAGGCAGAATATTAACTTGTATTTGATGTTTATATTATACCACATAATTTCAGAAAAATCAACCCCTGTTTACAAATTTCCGCAAAAAAATTTTTTTGATGAATTATGTTGATTTTTTTGACTGAGTATGTTATAATCAAATAAGAAATCTACATAAAGGAGCATGAAATTATGAACACTATTGCAATAATCGGAGCTATGCCTTCGGAACTTGCAGACATCAGAAAAACTCTTGGCAATGCGGAGATAAAGAAAATATCCGGCTTCGAGTTTTTCATAAACGAATACAGGGGGAAAACTATTATAAATTCCTGCTGCGGTATCGCCAAGGTTAATGCGGCTCTTTGCACTCAGGTGATGATTGACAACTTCAGTCCGGACTGCGTTATAAATACTGGTATCGCCGGCGGTATGAACTCCGATGTAAAAGTCTGCGATGTGGTTGTTTCTACTGAAGTACTTCCGCACGACCTCGACCCGCATTTCCTGAACGACTATCCGCCATATTGTGCGGTTTTCAAGGCTGACGAAAATCTTATCCGAACAGCCGAAACTGTATGTGATGAATTTTCCGTGAAAAGTTTCAGGGGACGTATAGTTTCCGGAGAAGCGTTTATTTCCAGCAACGAAGTAAAATCCGAAATTCAGAACAGACTTAATCCATATGCCGTTGATATGGAAAGCGCAGCAGTCGGACATTGCTGTTACCTCAACGAAAAGCCCTATGTAAGTGTACGCTGTATTTCCGACAATGCTGACGATGACGGTGCTATGTCATTTGACGAGTTTGAAAAAATCGCCGCTAAAAGAGTAGCTGACATAGTTCTGAGAATGACTGAAATTCTTTAAAGAAAGGAAAAACCACAATGAAAAAAATATCTTTTATAACGGCTCTTGCAATGTCGCTTACAGCAGTTATACCGTTCAGTGCAATGGCAGACCCCGAAGAAGGTTATCTGCCGATAATGTATCTTTCCGTTGAGGACAACGAAAAGATTTCTGTACTTCCGGACGGCACTGTATACATAAATAATGAAGACCTTACCGGTGACGACTCAATCCGTGTAAATGTCTATGTACAGGACGAATCAAAAAGCTGTTGGAATCTTGCTCCGAAAGTAAAATGCGCTGACGGAAATATAAAATTCAATGAAAATGCCATAGAAAATGAAACCACTGCATATGATGACCAACATGAATTTATTTCAAGCATTGATAAAGAGTACAACACGGTAAACATAACATTCAAGACACCTCTTTTGTCAACCGGAACAAAATTAGAACTTACCAGCGAAAATACAGACGATTATCCGATAGCATACTTTAACGCCGATGTCAATTCTGAAATACCCGCCGGAAACTACAGAATTTATTTTCTTACTGAACCGGATGACCCTGAAAACAATCCTGACCAGAGACTCACTCAAATATCTTTCCGATATGATGACGGTGATTCAAAAACTTTTACTCCGGAGGTAAGAGACCAGAAAATCGTTGTTTCTGACCGTATGCTCGGTGATGTGAATAAAGACGGTCTGATTGATGCGGTGGACGCTTCGGAAGTACTTGGCGAATACGCTTCACTTTCAACTGACGGCGTAAGCACTTTCACCATTGAACAGACAAACGCCGCCAACATAAATATGGACGAATATACAGACGCTGTTGATGCCTCCGCTATTCTTGATTATTATGCGTATCTTTCGACAAACGGTCAGGAAGATAAACTTGGATTTGCAGAATACCTCACTTCAATACAGGAATGATTGTTTTTAAACGACTGCTTCGGCGGTCGTTTTTTTAATTGTGACGTTTTTGTTATTTTCCAGTCACCGGAGTGTCATATCAGTAATATATAATATAATCACAAACTAAAAAAGAGGTGTTTTTTATTATGGAAATCCTGAGAGCAGAAAATTTATGCAAAGTCTACGGAAAGGGTGAAAATGAAGTTCACGCATTGAATGATGTGTCTTTTTCGGTGAAACAGGGAGAGTTTCTGGCAATCATAGGGCGGTCGGGTTCAGGTAAATCCACTCTGTTACATATTCTGGGCGGAGTTGACAAGCCTACAAGCGGCAAGGTCTTTATGGACGGAAAGGACATTTACGCTCAGAATGACGAAAAGCTTGCGGTTTTCAGACGGCGGCAGGTCGGACTGATATATCAGTTCTATAACCTCATTCCCGTGCTGAACGTTACCGAAAATATAACTCTTCCGGTGCTTATGGACGGCAGGGAAGTCAATCAGGAGCGTTTGCAGGAACTGCTTGAGATTTTGCAGCTAAAAGGGCGTGAAAGTCATTTGCCAAACCAGTTGTCAGGCGGTCAGCAGCAACGTGTGTCAATCGGACGGGCATTAATGAACGCTCCGGCGGTAATGCTTGCGGACGAACCTACAGGAAACCTTGACAGCAAGAACAGTCAGGAAATTATAAATCTTCTCAAACTGTCCAATCAGAAGTACAATCAGACGCTTATTATAATTACACACGATGAAAATATAGCTTTGCAGGCTGACAGAATCCTTGACATTGAGGACGGCAGAATCATAAGTGACGAGGTGATTCGGCGATGAATATTTTCAACAGAGTAACAATACAGTCTTTGCGCAAAAACAAGACCCGTACCATTGTTACAATAATCGGTATAATACTTTCTACTGCACTTATATGTGCCGTAACTACAGCAGGATTCAGTTTTATCAACTATGCTATAAACTATATCACCGACCAGAGCGGAAAGTGGCACGGACATTTTATTGAAACGGATTATGACAGTTTCAGCAAGGTGACTGCTGATAAAAAAATTTCGGAGTACGCCGTACTTAAAGAAATCGGCTATGCTGAAATAGGCAGTAAAAATAAATATAAACCGTATCTGTATGTGACTGCGCTTACTGGAAGTACTGATAATATAGTTTCGGTAAAAGTAACGTCCGGAAAGTATCCCGAAACAAATGACGAAATACTTCTGCCGGAACACCTTGCAGAAAACGGCGGAATTACTCATAACATAGGCGACAGAATAGAGCTTGAAATAGGCGACAGAATGTGTGACGGGAAAAAAATTCACCAGCGCACGCCCATATATGAAGGACGTTATATTGAAGGACAATATTCAGAAAAATTTCTGGACGAGGAATTTATACCGAAGATTACACGCACATATACGGTAAGCGGATTCTATGAACGTCCTGATTTTGAAGATTATTCAGCAAGCGGATATTCAGCGATAGTCCTTGACGACGGCTATGACGACGATACTATATATGATATATAC
>CAMWRL010000123.1 GCA_947176685.1 uncultured Ruminococcus sp.
TTTTCTTTCCTGTATAAATATGCAAAAATCGCTATAAGAATTAATTCTACTAAAACAACAATTATTCCTGAGCCGCTTTCTCCACCGTTCCAAATTGTATTTTGCATTATATCAGTGGAGAACCAATGACTATGCGTGTCATTTCCTAATCCAAAAATTCTTATTTCTGTCCAATTCCAAGCAATGTGAAATCCTATTGGAAACCAGATGTTTTTTGTTGCCATTCTCATTAATCCTAAAAGTATTCCTCCTATAGTTAAATACACTAAAGATAATAATGAGTAATTAGCATTTAGCAGATGACTTAACGAAAATATTATCGCTGTTATAATCAATGAAACATATTTATTATATCCATATAGCAAATTTTGTATGTATCCTCTATAAGTTATTTCTTCCGTAAAAGCTACTCCGCTGAAAATAATTAATCCCATAAACAATGAATATAGTATCTTTGCGTTAAGATGATTAAACTCAAATACCACCTGTTTCATAGCTATTAAAATAGATATATAAACAATAACAAAGAATACACCTATTACAAAGCCTTTAAACACTTGCTGAAGTATATGTTTTTTTGTAAACCCAAATTTTTTTAAATCAATTTTCTCTTTTGTAGATATATTTTTATAAAATAAATATATTAATATGCTTGTAATTGCAATGCATAAAGCATATCCCAAATCACTACTCATCGTATTAGAAAGCATATCCGAGAAATTTGTTATATGAATGTTTTGATAAATTAAACTCCCTAAAATACAAGAGATTAATGTTATTATGTTTACTGTTATAACTGAGAACAAAATTTTTACTACAGTTTTTAATCCAGTCTTAATGTTCCACATAAATATTCCTCCAAATTCCGATTTATCTTAGTAATAATTATACATAAAAGCCTTTACAATGTTAATAGAAACGCCATAGCACTTTTGACTAAAAATCATAAGTGCTATGGCGAAAACTTCTTTATGAGTACCCGTCTTTACAGGGGACTTTAATTATTATGCTGTAACTATTTCCTCAGCTTTCTGGAGACTGAGTTTCTGAACAGCCTGTTCTCTCATCTTGTACTTGAGAATTTTTCCTGCTGCGTTCATCGGGAAACCGTCCACAAAGTCAACATATCTCGGACACTTATGTGCTGCCATACGCTGTTTGCAGAACTTCTTGATTTCAAGAGCAGTAGCAGTTTCGCCCTCTTTCAGAACGATACAAGCCATAATTTCCTCACCGTAGTCCTCGTCCGGTACACCGATAACCTGTACGTCCTTGACTTTCGGGTTTGTATAAAGGAAGTCTTCAATTTCTTTCGGATAGATATTTTCACCGCCACGGATAATCATATCCTTGATACGTCCGGTAATCTTGTAGTAGCCGTCAGACGAACGTCTTCTTGCAAGGTCTCCAGTATGCAACCAGCCCTGCGAATCAATAGCGGCGGCGGTAGCTTCGGGCATTTTGTAGTAACCTTTCATAATGTTGTAGCCTCTTGCCACAAATTCGCCGTCAGTATCGTCAGGAAGTTCCTCATTTGTTTCAGGGTCAACTATCTTGCACTCAACGCCGAAAATAGGTCCGCCAACTGTATTTACACGCTGTTCAATGGAATCGGTAGTCTTGCTCATAGTGGTAGCCGGTGAAGCTTCAGTCTGACCGTATGTTATACAGATTTCTTTCATGTTCATACGTTCAATAACTTCCTCCATAGTCTTTATCGGACACGGAGACCCTGCCATAATTCCGGTACGCATATGCGAGAAGTCAGTCTTCTTGAAGTCAGCATGACCGAGCATTGCAATGAACATTGTCGGCACACCGTGGAAACATGTTATTTTTTCTTTGTTTATGCAGGCAAGACCCTTGCGGGGCGAAAATCTTGTAATCGGTGACATTGTAGTGCCGTGAGTTACAGAAGCAGTCATTGCAAGCACCATTCCGAAACAATGGAACATAGGTACTTGAATCATCATTCTGTCAGCAGTTGACAAGTCCATACAGTCGCCGATAGCCTTACCGTTGTTTACAACGTTGTAATGGGTCAGCATAACACCTTTCGGGAATCCTGTTGTACCTGACGTATACTGCATATTGCAGACATCATGAATATCAATTGTACGGCGTATTTTTTCGACCTCGCTGTACGGCACGTTTTTAGAAAGTTCGACAGCCTGCTCCCATGTATAACATCCCTTGTTTTCAGAACTTACCGTAATAACGTTCTTGAGGAACGGCAGTCTTTCAGATTTAAGGTTTCCTGCTTCGCAGTATTCAAGTTCCGGACAGAGTTCCTTTATTATGTCAACATATTTAATATCCTTGATTCCGTCAATCATTACAAGGGTGTTTGTATCGGACTGCTTCAGCAGATATTCGGCTTCGTGGATTCTGTACTCGCTGTTCATTGTAACCAGTACAGCACCGATTTTTGTAGTAGCCCAGAAAGTTATGTACCATTGCGGAACATTTGTAGCCCAGATAGCCACATGGTCGCCTTTTTTCACGCCCATTGCAAGCAGTGAACGTGCGAACGTATCAACATCGTCCCTAAACTCCGGATAAGTTCTTGTATAGTTAAGCTCGGTATAGCGGAAAGCGTACTGATTGGGAAATTCCTCGCATATACGGTCAAGAACGTCCGGAAATGTATAATTTATGATACGTTCCTTAGGCCATGGATACTTTCCTGTATTACGCATGTTGTCCTGAAGCTGATGTTTGTGCTTTGTCTGATAAGGGCGCATGTACTCTGCGAATTTCGGTATCACGATACCTGCATCGGGCAAGTTTTTTGTCCAACGCTTCACCCATTCAAGGGAAACATATCCGATATAGTTTATTGACTGCAATGCCAAAAGCATTTCTTTTACCGGAATATCCCCCTCACCTATCATACGATATTCAACGTTTCCGTCAGGAGTGATTACACTGTCCTTTACCTGTACGAACTTTATGTATTCTCCGAGATTCGCAACAGTAATTTCTGGTGACTCCCCTGCAAACCTGTACGGGTGATGCATGTCCCAGATTGCCGCAATCTTACGGCTTTTAACTCTTTCAAGCAGTCGGGCAAGACGGGCGGTATCACTGTAAACGCCGTTTGTCTCAACAAGAATTGTAACATTATATTCCTCAGCAACCGGAATAAGTTTTGTCAGTGCGTCAGCCACAACGTCATCACTGACTTCGCCGTCCGGACGGTAATTATTATCTGCAAGTACTCTGATGTAAGGAGTATTCAGTTGTTGTGCAAGCTTTGCATAAGCGATTATTTCAGCTTCTGCATCGCTGAACTTTTCCGCATCTTTAAGGCAAGCACCGGACGAAAGACACGGAATTTCAAGATTAAGTTCTGTAAGTTTTTCAATAGTCTGCGGAAGTTTCTGTTCAGTGAAAGGCTTCGCCTTTACAGCAAAGATTTCGTCACCGATACCACGGACTTCTATACCATTGAATCTGAGGTCTTTAGCAATTGAGTATATGTCCGACCAAGACCATTCCGGACAGGCAATTGTAGAAAAGCTTATTTTCAAATGCATCATTCCTTTTCAGTTGATATTATACAGAATAATTATATCATACTTTCTGTATGATGTCAACAAAAAATATTCCCCGAATTTTTTTAAAACGGGGAATATACTGTATTTACCTGTTGCCTAAAACTGCATAGTAGGCTATTCCGAACCATTCACGCACCCAGTACACCGGAACAATGTACCAGCTTGTATAGCCTGAAATGTTATAAGGGTCTATGCCGATATTTTTCGCCAGCATTTCGGCACGGCACTGGTGAAAAGCGTCTGTTACAAGGGTTATTTTTTCCGGAAGTCCCTCGCTGGTAATTATTTGTCCGGAAAATTTCAGATTTTCCTCAGTACTTGTTGATTTGTCCTCCATAAAAATACGCTCCGGAGCAATGCCCTTACCGACTAAATAATCCCTCATACACTGCGCCTCGCTCATAACCTCGTCACTGCCCTGTCCGCCCGAAACTACCGCTTTAACGTTTTCGTGTTCAGAAAGATATTCATAAGCCGCATCAAGACGACGTTTCAGCATAAGAGATGGTCTGCCGTCCTTGACCTTACACCCCAGAACAACAATAGTATGGTTTTCGTCCGGCGGAGGGTCATTTGCGGCTTTAATCATAAAAACGCTTATAACTGCCGCAAGTATCACACAAGCTGCAAGAATTACAGAAGTTATACTTAAAAATATTTTTCCTGCCGGATTGCTCCAGAGTTTTTTTATAAAGTCCGTGAAAGGTTTCCAGAAAAGGAAAATAAAACTCATAGTTCCGGAAAACAGTATGCCAACAGCGTTTCCGATATTGAATATTCCCATAGGTATCGGGGAAATAAATATCACCAGCAGTACAAGTGACATCAGCAGCGGAATAATTTTTACGTCCATATTTTTCAAAATAAAACTCCTATTTCATTTTTGCGGAAAGCTTCAGTATACGGTCAAGATTTTCCTTTATGGTGGACTCACTTCCTAAATGTGTGGGGACGTTGTTGTATAGTCCGTGGAAGTCCGAACCGCCTGTTTCAATAAGTTCGTAGCGTGAAGCAATGGAGGAAAGTTCACGGCGGCAGTTTTCGTCAGCCGACCAATGACCGACTTCCACACCGTCAATCTTGCCTTTCTGAGCGAGTTCTTCCAGAAGTTCAATACTGTCATAATGCGCAGGGTGAGCCATTACTGCAACGCCCTTTGCAGTATGAATCAGGTCTATGACAAAATTAACGTCCGGATATTCACGTTCAACGTAACAGGAGCCTTTTTCCGGATTGAACAGCTCTCTGTCAAGACTTCCGTAAAACTCCAGTGCGTAACCGTAGTCAATCAGCGCACGCATTATATGCTGTTTGAAGATACTTTTTGAAGCTGTTGTATGTTTGAGAATGCTTTCCATAGTAATGGGATATTTTTCCATAACTCTGGCAATCATTTCTTTGGAGCATTCTTTTCTTATCTCGCATGACTTCATACAGAGACCTTCAAGCCTGTCGGGTTTTCGGGGAGCGTAGCAGAGTATATGGACTTTTCGGCTGCGTTTCTTGTCCCACGCCGAAAGCTCCACGCCTTTCAGGATATTAACGCCGGCACGTTCGCCGAGAATACCAGCCCTTGAAAAAGATGCCATTGTATCGTGGTCTGTAATGGACAGCCATTCTATATTGGTGCGTTTAGCCTGTTCGATAATATCCTCAATGCCCATAGAGCCGTCCGAAAGTTTTGTATGGCAGTGCAAATCGCAAATCATAAATTGAAATCCTCTTTTCTGTATAAGTTTATTTCCAAAAACAAAATTTATGTATATTATATCATATTCCTATGTGGATTTCAAGTATTTTATGCATTTTTCA
>CAMWRL010000124.1 GCA_947176685.1 uncultured Ruminococcus sp.
AAATAATAATTACAACAAAATAATTTCCTGAAAACTGTCCATAATCCCCAAAACCGCAAAAATAAATAACAGATATTATTTGTATAAGTCATTCATTTTCTGTATTTCGTTCTTCATATCACTGACAAGGGACGGCGGCGAAATAACCTTTACCCACACCCCCTGCGACAACAGATACATCAGAATCCCCCGACCGTTGTTGACTTCCGCTTCAACAACACTTACTCCGTTATCCTTTTTTTCAACAACCCTTGCAGTCGGCAGACGGTCAAGTATTGCCTGCAATGACAGTCCCGAAAACTCAAACACTATATGAGCGTTTTCGCCCGGAAACATAAACTGATTTTTTTCACGCAGTTCTCCCTCGTCAAAACTATGCTCACGGTCAAGAGAAAATTTTTCCCTATGTTCCGTAACGGACGAAATGCGGTCTATTCTGTAGTAAACCGGTTTATAACCGGATTCGTCCGTTCTGTAGGCGATAAGATAAAAATAGTATTCACTGAACATCACAGCGGCAGGTATGATTTTTCTGCGGACTTCCTGACGGTTCATTTTGTAGTAGGTTATTGTAATGATATTCCGGTCTTCTATTGCGGAAACAATTTTCCAGACGTTTTCGACAACACTGCGGCAGTCCGACTTCACTTCGTGATAATGATAAATCTCTTTGCGGATAAGGTTTTCCAGTTTTTCACGTTCCCTTACGGTCGTGAACTTTTTAAGCTTTGAAACAAAAGTAATAAGGTCATCTTTATTCAAAGCACGGCTGCCTATTAGAATCTTTGCAGCAGCAAAAAGTTCGCTGTTTTTCAGAAACTCGTCACTGTATAATATATAGGCTTTTTCCTTGTAGGAGTATTCAAGTGAAGCATTCTGCATAAGCTCCCTATGCTCCAAAAGAAAACTCTGCAAATCATTTATACTTCTGCTTATGGTCTTGGTTGATACTCTGTATTCGTCAGCAAGCTTCTTTACTGAAATGCTTTCGCCGTGCAAAGCCCTGAAAAATATTTCCAGCAGCCTTGTATTCTTTTCGCTGTCCATAAAAAATCACTCCTTGAAAATAATTGTTATCTATATTATACCACGCCAGACGGACATACGGATGTCTGTTCACGAAGAATTTACAATTAAGATTTTGTTAAGAATACATATGTTGAATATATTCCGGAATTATGTTATAATGTTACCCGAAGGAGTTGAAACGTCTTGAAAACAATAGCCATAATTGATGACGACATTTATATAAGCGATATGCTCAGGGAACTTTTAAGCCGGAACGGTTACAATACTATGCAGGCGTATTCGGGTACTGAAGCGGTTTATATGCTGTCAGAAAACACCCCCGACCTGATACTTCTGGATTTGATGCTTCCGGGACTGTCCGGAGAAAATGTACTGAAAAAAATAACCGGCATTCCGGTAATCGTGATGAGCGCAAAAGCCGACGTTCATAACAAAGTACGGCTGTTAATGGACGGTGCGGCTGACTATGTTACAAAACCGTTTGAAACGGCTGAACTTCTTGCACGTATTGCGGTGCAGTTAAGGAAAGCAACCGTTATGAACTCCGGAATACTGGAGTTCAGGGACATTAAGCTGAATACCGAAACACACGAAGTCACTTTAAAAGACAATCCGGTGAAACTGACAAAGACTGAATTTGCAATACTTAAACTGCTTATGTCAAACCCGTCTCAGGTAATTACAAAATCAGTAATGCTTGACCGCATAAGCCTTGACACTCCCGACTGCGTGGAAAGCTCGCTGAAAGTCCACATAAGCAACATACGCCGGAAATTCCGTGAATACTCCGACAGCGACTACATTGAAGCAGTCTGGGGAATAGGTTTTAAGATGTCCGAAAAATCTTAACCGAATCTTAACTGTTTTCTTTACCGTTTTCTTAACCTTTGTGCTTTAGAATACAGGTATTCTAAAAAAAGGAGGTCTACAGAATGGAATACGTTCTGGAAACAAATTCGCTTTGCAAGTATTACAAGCACTTCAAAGCCTTAAACAATCTCTCTATGCACGTTCCGAAAGGTTCGATATACGGCTTTGTCGGAAAAAACGGCGCAGGCAAAACAACTCTTATACGTCTTATATGCGGACTTCAGAAAACTACAGGCGGTAGTTTTTCGATTTACGGAATACAGGACAACAATCCGGATATTCTGAAGTCCCGCCGCCGTATGGGTGCGGTTGTGGAAACGCCGTCCATATACCTCAATATGACCGCAGAGGAAAATTTAAAACAGCAGTTCAGGATTTTAGGACTGCCGTCATTTGACGGAGTGAAAGACCTGCTTAAACTTGTCGGTCTGGAAAACACCGGAAAGAAAAAAGCTAAAAACTTTTCGCTGGGTATGCGCCAGAGACTGGGAATTGCAATTGCCCTTGCCGGAGACCCCGATTTTCTGGTACTGGACGAACCTGTAAACGGTCTTGACCCACAGGGCATAGTTGAAATACGTGAACTTATCCTCAAACTTAACCGTGAAAGACAGATTACTGTACTTATTTCAAGCCACATTCTTGACGAACTTTCAAGACTTGCCACGCACTATGGATTTATTGACGGCGGTCATATGATAAAGGAAATCAGTGCGGAAGAACTGGAACAGGTCTGTCGGAAGTGTATGCGTGTTACTGTTTCGGATATAAACGCTTTTTCAATAGTTATGGACAGGCTCAACCTTGAATACAGCGTTATTGACGACCGGACGGCGGATATTTTCGGACAGGTCAGCATTACTGAACTTACCTTTGCATTACGTGACGAACTCTGCGACCTCATAAGCATTTCTGAACGTGATGAATCTCTGGAAAGCTACTTCATCAATCTGATTGGAGGAAATAATCATGAGTAAACTTATTTCCGCAAATTTCGTCCGCCTTTTCAAGAGCGATGTTTTTAAACTTTACATGATATTTTCGGGTGGTCTGAGTTTATTTATGATATTCATGCGTTATGCGGATTACCACAAAAATATGGAATACTACAACAACTATCTTGACCCCGAATATCACACTATGGACGGTATAGCGTTTGTCGGACTGATGTATATTCTGTTTGCCATACCGGTATTTGTGGGAAATTTCGTATGTACGGAATATTCAGACGGCACTATCAGAAACAAATTAATTGTAGGTCAAAAAAGAAGTAATATATATCTTGCCAATCTCATAGTATGCACTGCCGGTACGTTAATGGGTGTGGCGTTGCATCTGCTTATAAATTTCACAATAGGTACGGCTCTTTGTGGTCTGGAATTACTTACTGTTTCTGAAATTCTGAAACTGACTTTATTCAGCGTTATTGCCTTTATATCAACAACTGCCATTATGGTGATGATTGCAATGCTTGTGAACAACAAAGCCGGTGCGTCTGTCACAACGCTGCTGCTGACATTTATAATGTTTTTCGTAACCATATCACTTAATAATACGCTTACTGCACCAGAATACTACGAATATTCCTTTGACCCCACAGTGGGTGAATCAGTCCACAATATGAAAAATCCCGACTATCCTACAGGCACAAAACGCAAGGTATATCAGACTATTTACGACACTATGCCGGTATCGCATATGTATGAATCGGCTATGAACAGTACCGAAAATGCAGGTAAAAGAGCAGGTTATGACGGAATAGTACTTGTTGTAAGTACTGCTTTGGGAATAATATTATTCCGCAGAAAAGATTTGAAATAATGAGGTACTTTGTATGAACAGACTTATTTCAGCAAATTTCTCAAGGCTTTTCAGAAGCGGTATTTTCAGACTGTATATGGTTTTCAGCGGAGTTCTGAGCCTGATATTTATAACAATGAGGCATATTGATTATATAAATCATAAAGAAATGTATGACAAGCTTGACAAGTATTTACATTCTATTGACGCTGTGGCTTTTACAGGGATTTTTTTTCTGATATTTGCAGTACCAATATTTACAGGAAGTTTCGTTGGCAGAGAGTACTCGGACGGCACTATACGAAATAAATTGATTACAGGTCATAAAAGAAGCAGCGTGTATCTTGCCAACCTGATAGTATGTACTGTCGGTACTTTAACGGGCATGCTGCTGAATATATTGATAAGCTTTACGATTGGTGCGGCTGTATGCGGTTCGGAACTTGCACTAAAAGAAATATTGAAAAAAACCTTGTTGTATATGGCGGCATTTACAGCAATGACGGCTGTTATGGTAATGATTTCAATGACTGTAAAAAGCAAGTCTGGTGCGTCCGTCACAACGCTGATACTGACATTTATAATGTTTTTTGTAACCATGTCATTTAAGGATATGCTTGACGAACCAGAATACTACGAAAATATGATAAGTTACGCCCCCGAAACACAACAGATTGAAGAAATGCCCAAGGAAAAAAATCCAGACTATCTTACAGGAACAAAACGCAAGGTATATCAGACTATTTATGACGCTATACCGGTATCGCATATGTATGAATTATCTATGAACAGTACCGAAAATGCAGGTAAAAAAGCAGGTTATGACGGTATAATACTTGTTGTCACAACGGCTCTGGGAATAATATTATTCCGCAGAAAAGATTTGAAATAATGAGGTGAAATAATAGTGCTGTATTTTGGTTTGGTTTTAATAATAATCATACTGTGTATAAAAATTTACACACTAAAAAAGTCCGCCCGTGAAATAAAAGACGGACTTTCGGACAAGCTCGGAAACAGCACTAATACTCTTATTGATATATCTTCCCGTGACAGGGATATGCGTGAACTTGCGGACAGTCTGAATAAAAATCTCCGTGAACTTCGCAGCAGACGGCACATCTATGAACAGGGCGACCGTGAAATCAAAGAAGCTGTAACTAATATTTCACACGACCTGCGCACGCCCCTTACTGCAATAACGGGTTATCTTGATATTATGGAAAGTTCCGGCAATGAGGAAATTATGCGGTACACTTCTGTAATAAGAAGCCGCACGGACGTTATGAAACAGCTTACAGAAGAACTTTTCCGTTATTCAATAGTAGTGTCCGTCAAGGAAAACAATACGGAAAAGGTATGTATAAACGAGGTACTGGAAGAAACTCTTGTGGGATTTTACGGTGAAATAACCGCACATAATATACTTCCGGATATCGACATAACCGAAAACAGAATTGAAAAAACCATTGACCGTTCAGCACTGTCAAGAGTTTTTTCAAACATAATCAGCAACGCCATAAAATACAGTGACGGCGATTTACGTGTAAGAATGACATCAGAATATATAACGTTTTCCAATTCCGCAAAAAAACTGACTTCCATTGATGCCGAAAAGATTTTTGACCGTTTCTACACTGTGGAAACTG
>CAMWRL010000125.1 GCA_947176685.1 uncultured Ruminococcus sp.
TTCAATGAAAATCAAGAACAAGGGAAGGAAAATTTACAAAACAAAAGAAAAAAATTATTATGGAAAAAGTCCTATAGGTAAACTTTTTTCAGTAATGCTTACGGTTGTGCTGATTGGCGGAATCGGTTTTCTGGGATACAGCGTTGTAGGACCTATGATTAACTATTCAAGGAAAAAAGGCGATGAGGAAGTGACGCAGCCTGCGTCTCAGGAGAAGACAGTCACCGGAACTACTGGCGTAAATCCGGATAATGCGGTTTCGGAAGTGCCTGAAAATCAGACAGAACCTTACAGGAGTGTACGGCTTAACGAGTACGAAATTATGAACTGCGAAGCAATAAAAACCGCTATAAGCAGGATTCCGCAGGAACAGGACATTGAATATATTGAAGTACCGCTGAAACTTCCGGACGGACGGCTGACATATGCAACAGCATATGAAGCAATTCCGGAAATAGTATCTTCGGAGCTTACTCTAAGCGAAATTACTCGTACAATCAAAAAAGAGGGCTACACTCCGTCAGCATATATAAGCACTTTTGCGGATAATACTATTCCTGAAATATATCCGCAGTACGGTTACATAAATCCGGAAACCGTTTCGGTATGGCGTGACTCTGATTCAAAAATATGGGCTTCGCCGTTTTCGGAAAGCTATATGAACTATCTGAAATTCATAGCGGACGAAGTTTCCGGAGCAGGTTTCAGCAAGGTCATATTTGCAGATATTGAGTTTCCGGAATTTACTGACAGGGACTTGACTTTACTCAACGACAGCAGGCTGGAAAGTTCCGGCAGATATACGGCTCTTACTGATGCGGCGGACGTTCTCTATGATACAGTTACCGCAAATGATTCAGATATGTTCATAGAAGTCAGTGCTTCGGAAGTTCTCAGCAACAGGGTGGAAATTCTCAGACCTCTTTTTATAAAGACCGATACCATAATTCTTGACATAAACCTTGACGAAATAAGTCACGGAGTTGATACCGGAAATACTGTATATGATTTCAGCAGTACGCCGACTGAAAATATTGTCAAAATGCTTGACCTGCTGAAAGATAGGGTTTCGGACTTCAACATAGTGGTGTGCATTTCCGGTACTGCATATAATACTTCTGAACTTCTCAGAGCCAAGGATAATATCGCAGAACTGGGATATACATCTTTCATACTGGGATAACAAAAAAATAATTCCGGATATTTTTCCGGAGAAACGGAGATTTTTTAAATGGCTGAAAAATTTAAAGTATCACTTCAGAAAGTGATAGAGGAGTTTAAACTGGAAACAATCTACATTCACAAGGACGCAGGTGAAGTTATGATTGACGAAAATGATGTAAACCGTCCCGGTTTGCAGCTTATGGGATTCTATGAATACTTCAATCCCGAAAGAATCCAGATTATAGGCAAAATGGAGTTTGCGTACCTCTCGACTATTGACGAAAAAACCAGACGGGAAAGACTTCAGCTGCTGTTTGCGCAGAGGATTCCCGCACTTATCATAACAAGAGAACTGCCCTATTTTGCAGAAATGCTTGAACTTGCCAAAGAATACGAAGTCCCCCTGCTCAGAAGCAAGGAGAGTACTTCAAACTTTATGTCCGGACTTATAGCATTCCTTAACCTCAATCTTGCACCACGTATAACCCGTCACGGCGTACTTATAGAAATCTATGGCGAAGGCGTTTTCATTACCGGAGAAAGCGGTGTCGGCAAGAGCGAAACCGCTATTGAACTTGTAAAGCGTGGTCACAGACTTGTTGCGGACGACGCTGTTGAAATAAGAAAAGTTTCAAATATAAGCCTTGTCGGAAGCTCTCCGGATAATATCCGGCATTTCCTTGAACTCAGAGGCATAGGCATTATAAATGCACGCCGTCTGTTCGGTATAGGTGCGGTAAAGATGACTGAAAAACTTGACCTTGTTGTTGAACTGGAACAGTGGAACTCCGAAAAGCTTTATGACCGTATGGGCGTTGATACGGAGTATGTGTCACTGCTTGGAGTAAAAATCCCGTCACTTACTATTCCTGTAAAACCGGGTCGTAATCTTGCGGTAATACTTGAAGTTGCCGCTATGAACAACAGACAGAAGAAAATGGGTTACAACGCCGCTACCGAACTTCTGAATAAGTTGGGAATGCAGTCGGAGGCTAAGGAAGTTGTTCGTGATTACGAAACTTTTTAAATAAAATCTCAGGGGGACAATATGTTAGATATAAATAAACTTACTGAAATCTGCAATAAATTCGGCTGTCGTATAACTCCGGAGTGTTCACTTAGTGAGTATGTGACATTCCGTTTCGGCGGTAACTGCCGTGCATTGATAAGCATAAACTCCGCTGATTCTGCTGTCGGAATCCTGCGTTATCTCAGAACAGAAAATATAAAGTATTTCGTTCTGGGCAGGGGCAGCAACGTTATTGTACCGGACGAGGGTTTTGACGGAGTTGTGCTTCTTTTCGGAAGCGACTTTGCCAATATCGAGGTCATAGGCAACACTATAAAATGTGATGCGGGAGCGCTGCTGGCATCTGCCTGCGTACACGCCCAGCAGTCGGGGCTTGCCGGTATGGAAAACCTTTTCGGTATTCCGGGGACGGTCGGCGGTGCGCTCTATATGAACGCCGGAGCTTATGACAGTGAAATGGCTGATGTGGTGCTTTCGGCGGAGTACATTGACGAAAACTGCGAAAAGCGTTTCATAACCCGTGAAAATATGGAACTTTCATACAGACATAGCATTTTTTCCGGAAAGAACCTTGTTATAACGTCCGTGACTGTTGGTCTTGCGGAGGGAAATCCGGACATAATACGTGAAAATATGACCGCCTGTATGAATAAAAGACGTTCAAAACAGCCGCTGGAGTTTCCGAGTGCCGGAAGTACTTTCAAGCGTCCGGAAGGTAGTTATGCCTCTTTGCTTATTGAACAGTGCGGACTTAAAGGGCTTACGTGCGGCGGTGCTATGGTAAGCGAAAAGCACAGCGGTTTTGTTATAAACAAGGGTTATGCTACAAGTGCAGACGTTCTTGAACTCTGCGGAAAAGTACAGCAGATTGTAAAAGAAAAAACCGGTTATGTCCTTGAACTTGAACCGGTTGTACTGAAGTGAAAATTTCCATTCGGGAGTGATTTTATGCAATTGTTGATTGTTACAGGAATGTCCGGTTCGGGCAAGTCCTGCGTTATGGATGTTATGGAAGATATAGGCTACTACTGTATCGACAATATACCGCCTAAACTTATTTCAAGGTTTGTGGACATATGCAGGAAGTCCGACAGCGGTATAAACAAGATAGCTGTTGCGGTTGATATACGTACGGGCGATATGTTCGCAGAAATATATCATTCGTGGCAGTTGCTCAGGGAAAACGACAAACTTGATGTAAAAGTCCTTTTCATAGAGGCAAACAGCGAAGTACTCATAAAGCGTTACAAGGAAACCCGCCGCCGTCACCCTCTTGACGAAAAGTTTAACGGAAATCTTCATGATGCCATCCGTTATGAAAAAATGCAGCTTTCACAGCTCAGGGAAATCGCTGATTACTATATTGAAACTTCTGGCTTGTCATCTGGTCAGCTCAAAGAACAGGTAAAGGAAATTTTTCTGAACAGAAGTTCCGATTCTCTTAACATAAAAGTAATGTCATTCGGTTTCAAGTACGGAGTGTCCCTTGAATCGGATTTGGTATTTGATGTAAGGTGTCTGCCTAATCCGTACTATATTGAAAATCTCCGCAGCCATACGGGGTGTGACGAATGCGTCAGGGACTATGTGATGAGTTTTGAGCAGTCCAGAGAGCTTTTTGACAAGCTGAAAGACCTTATTGATTATCTTATTCCGCTGTACGTCCACGAAGGCAAAAGTCAACTGGTAATAGCTTTCGGCTGTACGGGCGGAAAACACCGTTCAATCACCTTTGCGGAACTTATGGCACGGCACTTGTCGGAAAACAACTACAAAGTCCATAAATATCACCGTGATATAGCCAAAGACAAAATATTCTGATAAAATACAGTCCGTACATTTATGTGTGCGGACGATTTTTCAAAGGAAAAGGACTGATTATATATGTCTTTCTCAAATAACGTACGCCGTGAAATATGTTCGGCAGTAAGCGACAATGACAAGCGTTTTGCGTGTCTGTACGGAATGTTGCTGTTCTGCCGTACACTTTCGCCGGAGCATATATGTTTCCAGACCGAAAGCAGTATTTCAGCGGAATTTTTCGGTTCTCTGTTCCGGAACATCTTCCGCTACAGTCCGGAATGCCGTGAAAACTCCAGAAAAGACGGGGTTGTGCTGTACTGTTACGACATCTGCGACAGGAACATTATAGACGAGGTTTACCGGAAATACAGGTTTATCAACGTGCGCACGATTAATTCCGAAATTATCGTAACCAACAGTATAGGCGGATTTGCGGCGGGGATATTCCTTGCCTGCGGCAGCGTCAACGACCCCGAAAAGGAATATCATCTGGAGTTTTCAGTACCGGGCGAAGTGCTTGCGGAAGAACTGACAGTTTTATTGGGGGACATAGGCGTTACGGCAAAAATAACTATAAGACGGGGACAGCATATAGTTTACATCAAGGACAGCGAATCAATTGAAGATACACTTACTTTTATGGGAGCGCAGAACTGCACCCTTGAAATAATGAAAGTCAAGATATTCAAGGACGTCCGCAACAAGGCAAACCGTATAGCCAACTGCGATTCTGCAAATATAGACAGAGTTTTAAAGACTTCAATGAGACAGATTAAGGACATAAAGCTTATTGCAGACACTGACGGTCTGGACAGTCTGTCCGCTGAACTGCGTGAAGTTGCTGAAATGAGACTGGAAAACACGGATATGAGTCTTCAGGAAATAGGAGAAAGTCTCAGCGTACCAATAAGCCGTTCGGGAGTGAATCACCGTTTCCGGAAAATAGCCGCCATTGCGGAAAATATCAGAAAGGGGAAAAACCTTGAATAATGATACATTTGTAAATCTGCATCTGCATACAGAATACAGCCTGCTGGATGGTGCGTGCCGTATAAAAAGTCTTATGGAACGTGTGAAGGAATTGGGACAGACGGCAGTTGCGATAACTGACCACGGCGTTATGTACGGGGTTGTTGATTTCTGGAAAGAGGCGAAGAATGCCGGTATAAAACCAATTATCGGCTGCGAGGTTTACGTTGCTCCCCGAAAGCATACCGACAAGGACGGTAAAATAGATTTGTCGCCGTATCATCTTGTTCTGCTGTGCGAAAACAATGAGGGTTACAGAAACCTTGTACGGCTTGTATCTGTCGCAAGTATTGACGGATTCTATAACAG
>CAMWRL010000126.1 GCA_947176685.1 uncultured Ruminococcus sp.
ATATTAACAAGTTTATTTGGTACATATATCTGTTTTAACACGTTTTTGCCGGAAATGCTTTCCGCAACCTTTTCATCGGCAAGAGCCATTGCGATAACAGAATCCTTGTCAGTATCCGGAACGATATTCAGTTTTGCTTTGAGTTTGCCGTTTACCTGAACAACGATTTCTATAGTTTCGTCAACGCATAACTTTTCATCATAAGTAATCCACGGCTGGTCGCTGAGGATTTTTTCGTTGATTATGCTGTAGATTTCCTCAGTGATGTGCGGTGCGAACGGGTTAAGCATAATGCACAGTGCCGAAAGTTCAGCCTTATTGATTGTGCCGACAGCGTATACGTCATTGATGAGGGTCATCATTGCGGCGATTGCTGTATTGAACTTCATAGCCTCAATGTCCTGAGTAACCTTTTTAATGGTCTTGTGGAAGTTTGAACGGAGTTTTTCAGAATATTCGTCGCCGTCAGTGAGTATGTCCTGAAGTCCCCACAATCTGTCAACAAATCTTTTACAGCCTTTTATGCCGTTTTCGCTCCACGGAGTAGCTTTTTCATAGTCGCCCATAAAGAGCGTATACAGACGCAGAACATCCGCACCGTAATCTTCAACAACGTCATTCGGGTCTACAACGTTTCCACGGGACTTGCTCATTTTTTCGCCGTCCTCGCCGAGTATAAGTCCTTGTGCGGTTCTCTTTGCGTAGGGTTCGGGAGTGGGTACAAGGTCAAGGTCATAAAGGAATTTATGCCAGAATCTTGAATAAATCATATGACGGGTAACGTGTTCCATACCGCCGTTGTACCAGTCAACAGGCATCCAGTATTTCAAAGCCTCCTGAGATGCAAACTCATTGTCATTATTAGGGTCGCAGTAGCGCAGGAAGTACCACGATGAACCAGCCCACTGCGGCATTGTATCGGTTTCACGTTTAGCGTCACCGCCGCATTTCGGACACTTACAGTTTACGAAACTCTCTATTTTAGCAAGCGGACTTTCGCCGTCCGTACCGGGTTCAAAATTTTCGAGAGCCGGAAGTCTGAGAGGTAACTCCTCATAAGGTACGGCAACCATTCCGCAGTGCTGACAGTGTACTATCGGAATAGGTTCGCCCCAGTAACGCTGACGGTTGAATGCCCAGTCTTTCATCTTGTACTGAACGCCACGTTCGCCGCAGCCCATTTCTTCAAGAATGTCAAGGATTTTTTCAATAGCGTCCTTTTTGTTGGAAATGCCGTTAAGTAAATCGGAGTTAATCATTTCGCCGTCGCCTGTGTAGGCTTCTTTGGAGATGTCTCCGCCCTTGATTACTTCGATAATGTCAATTCCGAATTTCTTAGCAAAATCATAGTCTCTGGTGTCGTGTGCCGGAACAGCCATAATTGCACCCGTACCATAACCCATCATTACATAGTCCGAAATATATATCGGGATTTCCTTTCCGGTAATGGGGTTGATACCTGTAAGACCGTTGATTTTAACGCCTGTCTTGTCCTTGACAAGCTGAGTTCTTTCAAACTCGCTTTTTTTAGCGCATTCTGCCCTGTAGTCGTCAAGTTCCTGAATATTTGCTATAGAATCCCTGTACTTCTGTATAATGGGGTGTTCGGGAGCTATTACCATAAAAGTCACGCCATAGAGAGTGTCCGGACGGGTTGTATATACTCTGAGTTTTTCGTCCTGCTCCTTTATGCCGAAGTTCACAAACGCACCTGTAGATTTTCCAATCCAGTTCTGCTGCTGGAGCTTTACATTTGGAAGATAGTTTACTTCTTCCAGACCCTGCAAAAGCTTGTCGGCATACTCGGTTATGCGAAGATACCATACTTCTTTTGTTTTCTGGATTATGTCGCTGTGGCAGATGTCGCATTTACCGCCCTGTGAGTCCTCATTTGAAAGCACTACTTTACAGCTCGGACAGTAGTTTACAGACGTCTTGTCACGGAATACAAGTCCCTTTTCAAACATTTTCAGGAAAATCCACTGAGTCCATTTATAATAATTTTCCTCTGTGGTGTCGATTACCCTTGACCAGTCAAACGAAAATCCAACCTTGCGAAGCTGTCCGGTAAACTTTTCGATATTCCTGTCGGTAACGATACGGGGATGAATTTTTTCCTTTATAGCGGTGTTTTCCGTGGGAAGTCCGTAAGCGTCAAAGCCTATCGGGAAAAGTACGTTATATCCTTCCATACGCTTTTTACGGGAAACTACCTCAAGACCGGAATAAGCCTTGATGTGTCCGACATGCATTCCGTGACCTGACGGATACGGAAATTCAACCAGTCCGTAAAATTTCTTTTTAGAGTGGTCGTCAGACGCTTCAAAAGTATGGTTTTCGTCCCAGTACTTCTGCCACTTTGCCTCAACAGCTTTATAATTATACCTTTCCATTAAAATCATTCCTTTACTATTTATTTTTGAAGATGTCACTTGTTTCTGTCCATTTGGTGGTGAAATGTGCCTTAATATCGTCCTTTGTGACAAGGAGAACTGCACAGGCAATATCTATGATACCTTCAACAAGGTAAATCCAGTTACTGCCGAAATTCGAGATATTAGCCGGAAAATGTGTAACCGCAACTATAAACAGTATGCCGGCAACGACAAAATTCACAAACTGCATTCCCGAAACAAGAGCCAAAGCTCCGCCAATCGCTATCAGTAAACTGCTTATACTAAGTTCGCCGCCTATAATCATATTCAGCACGGACTTTACAATAAGGTATATTCCAACAGATGTCGCAAAAGCCCTGCCCTGCGGATTATTGGTTTTCATAAAGAATCACTCCCTTATAAGCAGACTGCTTATATCAATCGGCTGACCGTCTGCCCAGAGACCATCAAGGTTATAGAATTGTCTCTGTTCCTTGCTGAAAACGTGTACAAGAATGTCACCATAGTCAAGAATAATCCACGTATTTCCGGTGTCGGACTCACGGCGAAGCGGTTCAATGTCTTTCTGCGAAAGCTGGAACTCCACTTCGTCGGCAAGGGTACGGGCGTGAGTGTTGCTTGTACCATTGACTATCACGAAATAGTCGGCAAGTATCGTCAGGTCGGCTACTTCAAGAGCCTGAATGTCCTCGCCTTTTTTGAGGTCAAGTGTTCTGATAATAAATTCAAGTTTTTCATTCTGAACCATAATTTGAAACCTTCTTTCAGTTAGTCTTTGTAAATAAAATTGCTGTTGTCAGAATCGCCATCGCTTATGCTCTGCAAAGTGTCGGACGTATCGTCATAAGCCGTATTCTGGTAATCGGTTATATACTCTACTATCGAGGAATCAGAACTTGTCATTACTTTCTGATACGGTCGGAAATAATTGTTAAGCATATTGAGAGCCGCAAGTTTATGGACGGAGTAAATATCATATGTTTCGCCGTCAGGGGCGGTATATTTTGCGCCCTCGCCGGGTACCATATTGACCTGTACGTTTTCCATAGAAAGAGTTGACGCAAAGTCTGCCAGCATTCCTACGTCGCCCAGACTCATATTTGTATAAATATATTCGTTATCATAAATGTCTTTAAGATAACTGTATAATTTTACTCTGCCCTCGTCCTTGACTATGCTGAAAAGTTTTTTCATAGCCGCTGCCATAAAACGCCGCTGATTTTTCATACGTCCGATATCGCCCTCAGCAAGCGCCCAGCGGAAACGCACAAACCATTCTGCCTGTTCGCCACTCAGAACGGTATCGCCTGCCGGAATCCTCTTATCAGCTTCATACATAATTTCCTCGTCCAGAGTAATCGGAATACCGCCCACAAGGTCAACCATATCCACTATATCGTGACAGCCGGTTGTAATATATGCGTCAATGGGTATGCCGAAGTTTTCCTGTACGGCGTTGACAACACGCTGTATAGGCGGATTGATATATTTCTGACCCATAGCGTATATGCTGTTGAATTTTCCTGTAGGACTGCTTGTATAGTCCGGAAAGCACGTATCACGGGGAATCTGCAATATATTGAGTTTTGCGTGACCTATGTCGAACTGACATACCCATATAACGTCAGTGTTAAATTCCTCCTCGTCGAATCCAAGAAAAAGTACAGTATATTGACCCTCGACAAGCTGCGGCAAGTCCAGACCGTCCGAAAAATCAACATCCACTATTTCTGTATCAATCTGCAAATCCATAGTATTCTTTTTGAGTTCGCCTTCAACATGCACCAGCGGCTGGAAGTTCTTGACAAAGCTGATTATTGAAATATTACCGGAATCGCCTTTGAGTATGGGCATATTCAGAATCATAACGCCGATTATCGCAACGCTTGCCGATATTGAAACGAGTTTGACAAGAAAATCTGTCATTGAAGACTTTTTCTTTTTCCTGCGGCGTTTTTCCGGAGGTTTTTCATTCTTTTCAACGGGCTTTTCTTTAGTTTTCCTGACCTTTTTCTTTTTTTTCGGTTCGGGAGTTTCCGGAAGTTTCTTTATACCACGAATGGGCTGACCGGAGCTGTCATCCGCCGGAGTGTCTGCGGAATATCTGCCGTTGTATGTCTCAAATGAATTTCCGCTGTCTGAGTGATGACTTTCAGGTCTTACGCTGTCTGCGGAATACCGTCCCTGATATACGTCCTTTGTGACAACGCCTGCTTCATATCTGCCTTTATAAGGTTTCGGGGGGTCTGCTTCAAACTGTACACGTTTTATTTCGCCCAGTGATTTTTCGTCATCAAGCTTGCCCCTGTAGTGTTCCTGAAAAGTGCCTTTTTCATATTTTCCCCTGTAGTCGTTCTGCAACGGTTTAGCTTCATATTTGCCGCCCAAAGTTTTTGAATCTTTTCCGGCAGACTTTTTCTTACCGACCTTTGAAATCTTCCTTATAGGTTCTGAGTTATCGTTTCTGTTGAAATCCTCGTCCATTCTGCTGTAATCCTCTCTCTTAAAGATTATTTTTTATTTTTTTCCTCTCTGTGAAGCCTTGTATAGAAGTTATACCCTTCTGCCGTGCATATCGGGACAAGACCGCCTTTCTTTACAACTGACTTTATTGAATACGCAAACCCCTCCAGCATTGCGGAGTTGAGGCTGGTATAAGCAATTTTGCGCATTTTTTCAATGTCCTTGTAGTCTCTGTCCGCTGAAATCAGGTCGCCCATATAGACTATTTCTTCAAGGCGTGTCATTCCTGCCCGTCCTACCGTATGGAAACGCACTGAATTAAGTATATCAATATCCTCCACGCCGAAATTAGTCTTTATAAAATACGCTCCGGCAATTGCGTGCCACAGGGACTTTGTTTCAAGTTCCTCACGGCATACAGCAAAACTGCTTACAAGTACAAGTTTTTTCTTTTCTAAGTCAGGAA
>CAMWRL010000127.1 GCA_947176685.1 uncultured Ruminococcus sp.
ATATTCGTTTTTCATATCTTTATTATACCATATTTTTTCTATGAGAACAAGTACTTATACAATTTCATTAAAGAAACTTCCATATGCAAAAACAAAAAATCCGATTGAGAAAGAACTGTATTGATTATTTCGGCAAAGAAAAATGTATTCTGTAAAATTTTGTACAGATTATTTTTCCGTACATTTTTTTAGAATGCTAATCTATAGTAATCGTTTTTGTTTACAGACGGATTATTTCTATTGTTTTCCACAACTCACCGTAGTACGAAAACCGTCTTTGTTCAAGTTCTGTCTGAATCTGTTCAAGTGCAATTTGCATAAGTTCCGCAAAGTCTTCAATAGTTTTGCAGACATATCTTGCAACAGGCGGACAATTATTGTCCCACGATATATAAATACCAAAAGTTCCGTCATACAAATATCCTGCGTCAAGCGAAAGCCTGTCCGGATATGTGACAAACAATAAATCTTCTTCCGGACTTGTATACATAAAATGAATTTCGCCATCAGAAAAATCAAACTGATTCCAGAAGTCATGCGGTAAAAATTCTTGTATCATAAAAATCATCTCCTCAAGATATACAATCATTTTATCACAATACCACAAAGAAGTCAACAAAAAAAGACCGCCGAAACGGTCTTTTTTTATATAAATTCAATCGTCTACAGGTACATAGTTGCCGTCATACCATTTATATATCTCGTTTATGGCATCGCAGTCTGAATCAAGTCCGGTACTACATTCATTCTGGTGTATAACCTGTGCTTTAAATTCTCCGTTTTTGTCATAATACAGACCATACCAGCTGTAAGAATCCGCTTCAACGTCAGGCAGTTCCTGCGGATATACTATATTACATTCATTCTGACTTACAGCTTCGCATAACTTTTTATAGTTGCTCCAGATTTCTTCCTGTTGGAAAAAAACATTGCATGAGGCAAACTTTTTAATTCTGCCGTCCAGACTGCCGTACTTATAGTCATAAATAAGTTGTTCAAAACTTAAACTGCATACTTCCTTGTCATCAGACGTATAAAAATCGCCGGAGCTGGCAGTAAACCAGATTTTTATAAAGCCGTCATTATCATTGTATACACGCTCCAGAAAAACTATATCGGGCATTTCTACGGACACATCTGAATCAGCTGTATAACTGTTGTTATACCATTTATATATCTCGTTTATGGCGTCGCAGTCCGAATTAAAGGTCTCACATTCACTTTCGTGTATAACCTGTGTTTTAAATTCTCCGTTTTTGTTATAATACAGACCATACCAGCTGTAAGAATCCTCCACAACATCGGACAGAGAGTCCGGATATACTATATTACATTCATTCTGACTTACGGCTTCGCATAACTTTTTATAGTTGCTTTGAAGTTCTTCCGGATTGCGTGAACCGCTTTTTATGATTCTGCCTTTCAGACCGCCGGACTTGTATTTATCAATAAGTTCTGCAAAACCCAAACCGCATACTTCCCTGTCAAAAGATGTATAACAATCGCCGTTAATGTCAGTAAACCCGATTTTTATAAATCCGTCCGCATTCCTGTATACACGCTCCAGAAAAACTATATCGGGCATTTTTCCGGACATATCTGAATCGGCTGTATAACTGTCAGTATACCATTTATATATTTCATTTATAATATCGTTGTCCGAACGGAGCGAAGTCATACACTCGTTGGCGTGTATAATCTGCGATTTAAGGCTGTCGTTTTCGTCATAATACAGACCGTACCAACTATAAGACTCCGTTTCAACGTCGGGCAATTCCTGCGGATATACTATATTACATTCATTCTGACTTACAGTTTCGCATAACTTTTTATAGTTGCTTTGAAGTTCCTCCGGATTGCGTGAACCGCTTTTTATGATTTTGCCGTCCAGACTTCCGGACTTGTATTTTTCAATAAGTTCCTCAAAACCTGAACCGCATACTTCCTTGTCAGAAGATGTATAACAATCGCCGTTGCTGTCAGTAAATGCAATCCTTATAAAACCGTCATTATAATTGTATACACTTTCCAGAAAAACTATATCAGGCATATTTACAGAATCATCTGACGTATTATCCAATTGTCCGCAGCCCGTAAGCATAACCAGCGTCAAAAGGATTATTAAAATTTTTTTCATTTTAAAAATCCACCCTGTCGCATTCGGTAATGGTTTCGATGTCGGCTGAAATAAACTTGTCTCCGGCAAGTGCATAAACATAGTCACCTATATATATGGCTCTGCTGAATCCGTCAATCCACGCATTGTTTTCTGTACTGCTGATTTCGCCCCTGAGAACAAACTCGCCGTCCGTGTACTCAAAGAACATATATTTAGCAACATTATTAAATTCTGTTTCCTCGTCAATGTTATAATAGTGGTATTTTTCAATTGTTACCGGTACGCCTATAAGATTCTTTTCCGGAGCAATCAACAATGCTTTTCTTTCCCATACGGCTTCGGAATATAACCATTCCTCGTCTGTCCTGTCAAGCGTATAGGTTGCGAGTGCGTCAAGGTTATAGGGGTCGGAGTTGTCAAACATTGTAAGCTTTATACCTGTTTCAATGCCGTTTTCGTCAGCGTTAACGCCAAAGCCCAATAACATACCGTCGTCCCAGTCCTGCATATAGGTGCTGTAGCCCAGTATCTTAAATTCGTCAAGCATAACAGGATTAGTCGGGTCGCTCAGGTCAAACGCAAATAACGGGTCTGTCTGTTCGTAGGTTACTACATAAGCCGTGTTGCCGCTGAATTTTACGGATTTTATTTCCTCGTCAATGCCAAAGTCTCCGATACTGCCGACAACGTTCAAATCCATATCAAGAATATATAATCTGTTGTCACGCTTTATTCTTTCGTACGAATAATATCCGCTTTCTTCTCCGGTAAGCTTATCCTTTAATCTGTCCCAGGCTGTTTCGTCGTCATAGTAGCTGTGGTAAACTTCCTCGTACTCATCATAAGTTACTGCAATTCTGAAATATCCGCCGTACTCGCTCATTGAAAACTGGTCTTTTACACGACCATCAACAGTGGCAGAAGCCTCCGGATTTATGATACCGGAATTTACTGATATACGTGTAATATCAGTGTTATCCCAGCCGTATGCGGTATAAAGGTTATTTCCGGAGCAGTAAATCTCCCCTGCATATCCTGCCAGAGCCTTTGTTTCAACGGGCGAGAACGTTCCGGACTGCGTAAGGTCGATACTTCCGATAACCGAATAGCTTAAACTGTACATATCTTCAAAAGCGTCATCTGGAAGTAATACATCTCCTGCCGGAATGCATTCAATATTTTCGGACAGTCCGCAGGACGGAATATATTTTTCAATCTGTTCGGGGTTGTCAATGAAAGAATAGTCATATGAATGATAGTTGGTGATAAGATACATATAGCCGTCCGGACTGATTCTAACGTCATTGTAGCCACCGTCCTGATAGTAGGTGTCAATAAGTTCCGGATTTTCGCCCGTTGTATAGAATGTCACAAAACAGTAGGATTTACTTGCATAATAATCGCTTGAAATATCATAACCGTTTACCGTACCTAATACTGCAATCATATCATTATACAGATACATATCTTCTATATATACATCTGTTTCATAACTGTCATCGAAACAGTCTGATACATCATCACTGATATTTATGCTTCCGGAACTCGTGAACATTCCGTTGTCAACTGCCGCAAAATGCAGTTCGGACTTATTATCCTTGTAATAACTGTTATTTACATAGTAGATATTTTTTCCGTCAGTCTTTACAATGTCGGCTTCCAGAACGTTTTCCTCCTGATTGTACGTTTCGGAATGCTCCGGATTACTTTCTTCGGTTATTTCATCTGATTCCATATCGTCAGCTTGTGATGATTCCTCATCTGCCCCGTCCGGCACTGTATCAGGTTCATATTCCAGATTGTCAATTTCTGAAGATTCCTCGTCTGTTCTGAAAAATTCTCCGGCTGGTACTGTTTCGGGTTCGTATTCCGGCACTTCAGCGATAGCCATTGACGATTCGTCTGCACCGTATTCAAACTGTTGCTCCGGAGCTACTGCCGGAGCTTCGTCATAAACTTCATCATTAGTTTCTTCAAAGCCGTTTATCATTGCGCCGTTGTCTGTATCAGCCATAGCTGTTTCCGCAGCAGCGGTCTTTACACCATTTGTAAAAAGTCCACGACCGCTCTGTGTCTTTGTGTTTTTGGAGGCTTCCTTTATCATTGTGTAAATCTGTTCATAGTCTTCTGCACCCGTCATATAACTGGTACTCTTTACTAACTGCTGTGTTTCGGATGTGCTTTCATCTGATGAACTTTCTTCGGGTGTACTGTCATCGCCCTGTACGGAATTTCTGCTTGTTTCAACCAATGTATCGCAGTTTGTAGTCTTAGGATTCACGGACTTATATGCTGCTGTACTGCCTGCTATAACCGCACACGCCGCCGCAATTGCTGTGATTTTTCCTGCAATGCTTATATTCTTACGCTTTGCGGACGGTGCTTTTTCATCAAGCATTTTCTTTATGTTTTCGGGTTCAAGCTCTTTCGGAACTTCTTCATTTTCAAGAGCCTTTTTTATTTTTTCGTCATTGTTATTCATAAAAAATTCTCCTTTCTATATTTCGGGGGTAAGTTCAAGACGTAATTTTTCCTTGATTCTCGACAGCCTCGACCGTACTGTACCGGACTTAATTTCGCAGATTTCTGAAATCTCATCGCTTGTATATCCGCCCAGTACTGACATTGACAGCATAAGTCTTGACTGACTGTCCAGTCTGTTCAGTGCGTCCTTAAGTTCGACTGAATCATAATCAAAGTTGTCAAGCTCCGGAAAATCTTCGTCAAGTTCCTCTGTTTTATTGAAATATTCTTTTTGTTTCTGCTTTATCTTTGCGGAAAGTATCCGCATTATCCAGCTTCTGAATTTTTCCGGTTCTCTGAGTTTATCTATAGAGCAGTAAGCATCAAGTACGGTATCGCTTACAACATCGCCTGCATCGTGCGGACTCCTTAAACTGTACAATGCTATATGATAAAGTTCTTTATATACTTCTGCATACAGTCTTGAAAAAGCCTCCGTACTGCCTTTTTTAGCAAGTTTAACGTCTGCGGAAAAATCTTTCATATGTATCACCTCTTTTGAAACGTTTCATATACTATGTGTCAGAAAACGACTCGTTTGTTGCACAGAAATAAAAAAACCGTCTATATGCACAAATTTCCATAGTGAAAACTGTACATACAGGTCTCTTTTACCCATATGACGCTGCCGCCGA
>CAMWRL010000128.1 GCA_947176685.1 uncultured Ruminococcus sp.
CCCCCCCCCCCACACCCCCCCCTTTTTTTTTTTTTAATGATAGGGCGACCACCGAGATCTAGACCTATTAAGTCGTCGGGAGCGGCTGATGTGTTTAAGAGACAGCTCCGGAAGAGTACTGGGGAAATCTTTCAAAAATACAGTACCATATGGACGAACCACTTGCTGACCCGTCAGCGGTTGCGCTGTACTTTGTGTGCAATATAGCTTCCGAAAAACTAAAGGTTGTTTTGTCGGGAGAGGGCGCAGACGAAATATTCGGCGGTTACAACGTATACAGTGACCCCGACGGTACTTTATATGACAAACTGCCCCGTTCAGTAAAAAGAACCGTTGCGGATATTGCGGAAAAACTTCCGGCAAAGAGGGGAGTTAATTTCTTTGTGCGCAAGGGCAGGGACGTTGAAGAACGTTTTATAGGCAACGCCTATATGTTCAAGCCGGACGAAAGAAAGAAACTTCTTAAAATAAAAACCAATGCTCCCGAACCGTCAGAAATAACCTCAAAATTTTACAAGCGTGTAAAGGGTAAGGACGATGTTACAAAAATGCAGTACCTTGACCTGCATATGTGGATGGCAGGAGATATACTTCTGAAAGCTGACAAGATGAGTATGGCTAATTCCCTTGAACTGCGTGTGCCTTTCCTTGATAAAGAAGTTATGGGACTGGCAGAAAAAATCCCCACACGATACAGGGTTACTCACGACAAGGGTACTGACGAAACAAAATACATCACCAAATATGCAATGAGGCTTGCAGCTAAAAAAGACACTCCGCCTCAGACTGCGGACACCGCCGCTAAAAAGAAACTTGGTTTCCCTGTACCGATACGTGTGTGGCTGAAAGAAGACAAATATTATAATATTGTTAAAAGTGCTTTTGAAAGTGCAGATTCTGAAAAATTTTTCAACAGGGAATTTATTATGCAGCTTCTCAACGACCACAAGGACGGCAAGTCCGACAACAGCCGCAAAATCTGGACAGTGTTTATATTCCTTGTGTGGTATGACGTTTATTTCAACAAAAACGGAGAATATTAAAATACAAATCGGAGGTAAAAAAATATGTTTCAACATCTTATCGACCTGAGCGACTATCCTGTTTCGTGGTGGAAAAAGGTTATTGAACTCGGTGAAAAAATCAAGGAAAATCCGAAAGACTTCGCACACGAATGTGACGGAAAAATTATGGCTACACTTTTCTATGAGCCGTCAACACGCACGCAGATGTCTTTCCAGACTGCTATGATACGTCTTGGCGGTCAGATAATAGGTTTTGACAATCCGGCTAATTCGTCCGTCTCAAAGGGCGAGACTATCAAGGACACTACCAAAATCGTAAGCAGTTATGCGGACGTTCTTGTAATACGTCACCCCGTTGCCGGTGCCGCAAAAGCCGCCGCACTTACTGCTGAATGCTCTGTTATAAACGCCGGAGACGGCGGACATCTTCACCCGACACAGACCCTTACAGACCTGCTCACCCTCAAAATTGAAAAGAAAAAGCTTTCCGGACTGACAATCGGTATGTGCGGAGACTTAATAAACGGTCGTACTGTACATTCACTCTGCAAAGCCCTCAGTATGTTTGAAAACAATAAGTTTATATTTATTTCCACGCCGGAGCTTCGTATGCCGGCATACATAAAGGACATTATCAAGGCTAACGGCAGTACGTTTGAAGAAGTGGACACCCTTGAGGAAGCTATCGGTAAACTGGACGTTTTATATATGACGAGAATCCAGCAGGAGAGATTCGCAAGCGAAGAAGAATATCTTGCACAGAAAAACACATATGTACTTGACCACAGGAAAATGCTTCTTGCAAAGAAAGATATGATTGTACTGCACCCTCTGCCGAGAGTTGACGAAATAACAGTTGACGTTGATGACGATGACAGGGCTATGTATTTTACGCAGGCTAAATATGGAGTTTTTGTACGTATGGCATTGATACTTACTATGTTGAGCGAAGACAAGTCCACACAGCTTTTGAAAGGCAAGGTTTACAACGCCGTAAAGTGTGACAATCCACGCTGTATCACAAACCACGAACATTATCTCCCTAAGAGTTTCCGTTCAGGCGGCGGCGAAACGCTTCTTGAATGCGAGTTCTGCGACGAGAGAAAACTTATATAACAAAAAAACCTGCTCCAGTCAAATACGGGAGCAGGTTTTTTACTTGTATATACATTTTCAGAGAGAAGCATATAAATTTGTCTCCCACGCCGGAATGTACAACTGATGTCTTATATACAGCTTGTACTGCGGATTAAGCGTCATAATAAGCAGGGGAATTTCAAAAATATCCTCGTTCCTGTGGTAAAGGGCTATCATAAGTTTCGGAGCGTCGTGGGAAATAGTCAGTGCAGACCCCCATATGGCTTCACGTTCAAAGCCCTCAACGTCCATTTTGATTATGGTAGCCGGACGATTTCCGTTTACGATACTGTCAACCGCCCTTGCCGTAACCATAGTAGTTGAGTTTGCGGAAATAGCTGACTGTCTGCCGGCTTTTGATGCAAACGGCAATTCGCAGTCCGTACTCCAAGCGGCGGCGTTATATGTGAAGACGTTCGGCATACCGTCGGTATATTTAACAAGTTTCTTGTAATTTTTCCTGTCGGGTTCAACGGCATAGATTTCGGCATATTTGCCCCTTGTGAACTCCAGCAGTTCCCGTATGGTATCGCCGTTGTAAGCTCCCAAATCAACATACACTTCGTTGAGACTTGGTTTTATTATCTTCCTGTAAATCTCTGATTTGGACGTTGTGACTGCGGACAGATACTCAATTTTTCCGCTTATCTTGAAGTTTATTATATTGGCATAGACCTTGCGTGAATAGTCGTCCGCCAGACTGTCATAAACTTTCTGGATTTTTTCGGCGTTGTCCTGACAGTATTCATAAGTGAAAAGACCTTTTCCGACAACAGGCACATCCGGAACATACAGCGTATGTCTCGAAGCTATATTGTGGATTTTGTCAACGATTTCCTGATAGCCTGCCGCAAATGCCAGTACCACTACAAAGTCGTCAACCATTGATTCGATTTCGGACAATTTATGGACTTTGAATCCCTCAAAAAAGTGACCTCTTACAAATTCGTCACTTGCGAAAATTCCCGAAACTGTAATATTGCGTTCTCTGAAAACAGCCATTATCTTCAAAGCACCGTCACCCATTCCGTAAATGAATATGGGTCTTTTTTCTGCTGAAAGTCTGTCCCAGCACGATTGTTTTTCCGTAATAAAGGAGAGCATATCTTCACCCCATAAAATTTAATAATTATTGTTGCTGTCGTGACCGTCACATATATTCATAAGGTCACGCCCACGTATTCCGTACTTGTCACGGACGGCATTAAGATGTTCGTCTATCATATCCGAAACCTTACGTGCATTTTTAATACTCCTGATTTCCTTGACCGGTGTATCACGGTCTTTGCTGTAAATTATGATAGTACCGCACCCGATAAGTCTTTGTCCGAATGAAAAAGTCATTTTCTTGTCGTCTATCTTGTAAAGTTCCATTTCGTCCTCAACGATACTGAAAAAGCCCTTGCGTGTAATAAGCTTTGTTTCGGTCAGAAAGTATCGTGTAAATGACCAGGGCAGTCCTAAAAAAGTACGTTTTTTGTCAGTCCATACATAAGGTATATCACTTTTTTTCATAGTCTGTAACACCAGTCCTTATTGTAAAGTATCTTCTTATTATTTTACCACAAAATAATGCATTAGTCAACCGGAAACTTCAATAAAATATATAAAATTGTTTTTTCACAATGACAAAAGCTTGAATTTACGGAAAACAGGGAGTATAATAGTATATAGAATAGAATATGAAAAGAGGTTTTTTATTATGGGGAAAAAAGACGAAAACCCTTTACAGTATGAATCCGTGTTCCGGCTGATGATTAAGTTCGGAGTACCAAGTATTCTGGGTATGCTTGTTTCGTCACTGTACAACATTGTTGACCAGCTGTTTATCGGGCGTGCTGTCGGTATTGACGGCAATACTGCAACCAATGTTGCGTTTCCGTTTACAACGGTCTGTACGGCTCTTGCGTTGCTTTTCGGAATCGGCGGTGCTTCGTGCTTCAACCTGACTATGGGTAGGGGAGACAAGAAACAAGCAAGTTACTTTGCCGGAAACTCTTTCACACTCCTTGCACTTAGCGGTATTGTTTTAGGAGCGCTGACTTTGATTTTCCTGAATCCGCTGCTGAAGCTTTTCGGTACACCGCCGGCAGTAATGCCGCTTGCAAGCGAATATGTAAGAATAACAGCAATAGGTTTTCCGTTTCTGGTATTCACAACGGGCGGCGGTCATCTTGTAAGAGCTGACGGCAGTCCTAAAACGGCTATGATCTGCAACGTAGTGGGAGCAGTTGTAAATACTATTCTTGACGCATTGTTTGTAATGCATTTCCGCTGGGGAATGGCAGGTGCGGCGTGGGCTACCGTTATCGGACAAGTTGTATCATCTGTAATTGTTTTCAGATACGCAATGAATTATAAAACAGTTCCTCTTACAAAAGAACATATCCGCATAAAAGGTTTTATCAGCAAGCGTGTGGCTTCAATCGGAATGGCATCATTCTTTAACCAGATTGCCATAGGCATAGTTCAGGTAGTACTTAATAATTCACTGAAACATTATGGCGAAATGTCCAAATACGGCGATTCAGTACCGATAGCCTGCTGTGGTATCGTAATGAAAGTAAATATGATAGTGTTTGCGATAGTGATAGGACTTGCGCAAGGCACTCAGCCTATCGAAAGCTTCAACTATGGTGCGAAACAATATGACCGTGTTCGCAAGGCTTACAGACTTGCAGTAACCGCCGGAGCAGGAGTTTCAATTGTTGCGTTTGTACTGTTTCACCTGTTCCCAAGAGAGATACTCTCACTTTTCGGAAGCGGCGACGATACAAATTACGCAACATATTACGAACTGGGCGAAAAGTTCTTTAAAATATTCCTGTTTTTTACGTGGCTCAACTGTCTTCAGCCGATAACGTCCACTTTCTTTACATCTATCGGCAAGCCGATAAAAGGCGTTTTCCTTTCACTTACGAGACAGATAATTTTCTTTATACCATTTCTGCTTATATTACCACACTATTTTCAGATTGACGGAATAATTTACACAGGACCTACAGCAGACTTTCTTTCGGCAATAGTCGCAATATCTATGGCGGTGTATGAGTTCCGGAATATCCGCCGTCTTGAATCAGAGGGCAAATAATATAAAAAATTCCCGTTAAGAG
>CAMWRL010000129.1 GCA_947176685.1 uncultured Ruminococcus sp.
CAGGAGGGTATTTATTATGGCATGTTTTGTTGTACCGGTTGCAGAAGCCGTTGTTACTTCTGTTGCAACACGGATTCTTGAAAAAAATGAAAAGAAATCTGAAAATAATATATGTTTTTCAGGAAAATTAAAATGGCTTTCAAAACTTTTATGGGGAGGTTCACTGCTGCTTGCATTTGAGCATGTGTGGCACGGTGAAATAAAACCGTTTTTTCCGTTTTTTACGGCGGCGGAAAGTCCCGAATCGTTTACCGCTATGCTGAATGAGATTTCAACTGTCGGAGTGGGGATGGCGCTTACAGTAACAGCGGCGTGGGTCGGAATGGTTATTGTATCGGAACTTATTGAAAAGCGTTACAGAAACGCAGAAACAGGTGAACAGACATGACACTTTTAATAACAGTTGTTGCAGCGGTTGTATGTACTGTCTTGTGGTACAGAAACGCTCCGCATGATAAATTCAGATTTTCAGATTTATGTTTTATGTATTGGGGAGCGTCCCTGATGTGGTTAGTGGACGCTGTAGCCGAATATTTCGGAATGGGTATGGAATTTTTCAGACCGTCATTTCGGGATATGCTTAATGATACTTTTTTAGGGATTTCAGCGGTAGCATTGGGACTTGTCGTATGGATTTTCCGGCTGCTTGTCACTGACCCGAAACACATATTTAAAAAGGAGCTTTGAACTATGAGCGAACATCATCATTCAGAACATCACCACGATAACGAAAAACCTCATATACATTCGCACCGTGCGCTGATAGGATTTGACAAACACGGTATACCGACTATCGTTGCCAAAGCAGACCATCAGGAAGAACTCGACAATGACCCAAATGCTTTTATCCGTGACTATATGAATGCCGTTGCCGAATATAAAAAGACTTTTCCGTCCAAACAGGACGTTATTGACCAGACTCCCGACCCAGCCGTTAAAGAAATGCTTTTTCGTGCTGAACAACTGGGCATTGATACGGCATTTGACCGTTTCGATAAACAGAAACCTCAGTGTAGTTTCGGACTTGCTGGAGTCTGCTGTAAAATATGCAATATGGGACCCTGTAAAATTACCGCAAAGTCTCCCCGTGGCGTCTGCGGTGCGGACGCTGATTTGGTAGTTGCGAGAAATCTTCTCAGGGCGGCTGCCGCCGGAGCTGCTCAGCATGGTATGCACGCAAGGGAAATTATACTTTCCCTGAAGTGGGCGGCAAAGGGTAAACTTGATATTCCGATTATGGGAGAGCAGAAAATAAGAGCAACTGCCGAAAGTTTCGGTATACCCACAAAGCACCGTACTACTAAAAAAATCGCCATTGATTTGGCAGACGCACTTCTTGCGGATATGTCACGTACTGAACCCAATGAATATAAAACTATCAAAGCATGTGCGCCGCCGGAGCGTCAGGAAGTATGGAAAAATCTTGATATTCTGCCGATAAGTGCTTATCATGAAGTTTTTGAAGCGTATCACAAGACCGGTTGTGCGATTGACGGCGACTGGAAAAGTATTATGCAGCAGTTTTTAAGATGCGGACTTGCATTTACATTTTCCGGAGTAGTCGGTGCAAATATCGCAACTGACAGTTTATTTGGGGTAGGCGACAGGGTGACTTCAAAGGTAAATATCGGTGCATTGAAAAAAGGTTATGTAAATATTGCAGTTCACGGACATCTGCCTACACTTGTAAGTCAGATTGTACAGACCGGACAGGAAGAAAAATTCATAGAGCTTGCAAAGTCCAAAGGTGCAAAGGGTATACGTTTTTACGGAATATGCTGTTCCGGACTTGCGGCAATGTACCGTTATGGCGGAGTAATTCCGTTATCAAATGCCGTTTCGGCTGAACTGGTTTTAGGTACAGGAGCATTGGATTTATGGGTTGCGGACGTTCAGGACGTATTTCCATCAATTATGGAAGTCGCAAAATGTTTTAAGACAACTGTTGTCACAACAAGCGATTCCGCAAGGCTTCCGGGTGCAGAACGCTATGAATATGACCACCACCATTCAAATATTGCGGAAACAAAGGCTCTTGCCGAAAAAATAGTTACCCGTGCAATAGAGAGTTTTGAACAGCGTAAGGGTATACCGGTATATATACCGCCGTATGAAGTCGAGGCAGAAGTCGGATTTTCCGTTGAATATGTACATAAACGTTTCGGCAGTATGCAGCCTCTTGCCGACGCTTTGAAATCCGGAAAAATTCTGGGTATTGTAAATATGGTAGGCTGCAACAATCCTAAAGTATTGTACGAAAAGGCAATTGTTGACGTTGCTGACGTACTTTTGAAAAATAACGTCCTTATTCTGTCAAACGGCTGTGCATCTTTCCCGTTAATGAAACTCGGTTACTGTAATACTTCCGCACTGGATAAGACCGGCGAAAGTCTAAGAGAATTTTTAACGCCTGACTTACCGCCTGTATGGCACGTAGGAGAATGCATTGACAATACACGTTCGTCTGGAATATTCGCCGGAATTGCAAATGCTCTGGGCAAAAATCTCTATGAAATGCCGTTTGCATTCACATCTCCGGAGTGGGGCAATGAAAAAGGTATAGACGCAGCTTTGGGATTCAGGTTAATGGGAATAAATTCATATCATTGCGTGGAGGCTCAGATTTACGGTTCGCAGAATGTCATTGAATTTCTTAAAGAAGGCACACGGGAATTACTGGGTTCTGTAATGCACGTTAATACTGACCCCGTTTCACTTGGAAACAAAATTGTTGAGGATATAAAAGCCAAAAGAAAAGCTCTTGGCTGGGATTGATTTTTTAAAAAAAGAGATGATATTTATGAAGAAGATATTTTCAGTTATAGCCGCGGGTGCGGTCGGACTGACGCTTGTTTCGTGCAGTAAGAAATCCGATGACAACAAAATAAAAATAGCCTATTTGCCTATAACGCATTCGCTTGCCGTACTCGAAACGGCAGACGAACTCGCAGAAAAAACGGGTTTACAGGTAGAGCTTGTAAAATACGGTTCGTGGAATGAGCTTATGGACGCTTTAAATTCAGGGCGTGTTGACGGTGCTTCGGTACTGATAGAGCTTGCTATGAAATCAAAGGAGCAGGGGATTGGTTTAAAATCGGTTGCGCTGGGACACAGAGACGGTAATGTGATTGTAACGTCAGATAAAATAAATTCAGCCGCAGACCTCAAAGGCAAAACAATAGCTATTCCGCACAGGCAGTCATCACATAACATATTGCTGAATGATGCTCTTTCAACGGCTGGACTTACAACTGACGATATAAATATTACGGAGCTTGCTCCTACAGAAATGCCCTCAGCACTTGCAGGCGGACAGATTGACGGCTATTGTGTGGCTGAACCTTTCGGCGCAAAGGCGGTCTCACTGAATGCCGGAAAAGTACTGTTTGAATCAAAGGAGTTATGGGAAAATTCATTGTGCTGCGGACTTGTCCTGACTGATAAGTATATTAAAAACAATCCTGAAAATGCAAGGGTATTTACAGAAAGCTACAAGGAAGCCGGAGAAAATCTCACTAAAGAAAAGGCTCTTGAAACGGCAGAAAAATATCTCAGTCAGGAAAAAGAAGTACTTGAACTGTCATTGCAGTGGATTGCTTATGATAACCTTGATATAACAGAAGATGATTATACTGTTCTTGCTGAAAAGGTAAAATCATACGGACTGTCTGACAATCCGCCGTCATATGCTGATTTTGTAAAAAACGATTTCTGAAAAAAGAGAGTTGATAGAGAGTGAAGAAACTACTTTCCGCAAAAAATATAATTATTTCTCTGATACTGTTATCGGGGATATGGCAGCTTATATATATTTTGACTGATTTCAGTGACGCATTATTTCCGTCACCGATACAGGCATTCAAAGCGTTGTCCGAAATGATTTCAAGCGGAGTGCTGTTTACACATATAGGCGCAAGCATGTACCGTTTCGGAGCAGGATATATAAGTTCTGTAATTATAGCCGTTATGCTGGGACTTGTTCTGGGCAGACTGCCGAAAGTCTTTCAGTATATCAATCCGGCAGTACAGCTTCTGCGACCGATTTCGCCTATGGCATGGATGCCGTTTATTGTATTGTGGTTCGGTATAGGAGATATTCCGGCAATTGTCATAATTTTCATAGCGGCATTTTTTCCCGTATTATTGTCAACGGTTTCAGCAGTAAACGGCATTGACCCTATATATATGAAAGTATCAAAAAATTTCGGTATCAGACAGCCGGAGCTTATGTGGAAAGTTATTTTTCCGGCGGCATTTCCTCAGATAGCCAACAGTATACATTTAGCGTTGGGTACGGCGTGGGTGTTTCTTGTGGCAGGTGAAATGACCGGTACACAATCGGGTCTGGGGTATCTTGTAATAGATGCAAGAAATAATCTCCGTGCAGACATACTGTTTGCGGACATAATTGTAATAGGATTTATCGGTCTGATTCTGGACAGTATTCTTAAACTTGCGGAAAAGCAGGTTATGAAATCATGGGGAGGTGCAGTCTGATGTACATTGAAATAGAAAACGCCGGAAAGACTTTTTTACAGGACGGCAAGGAGTTTACGGCATTTCAGAATGTTACGCTTTCCATTGAAAAAGGCGAGTTTATTTGTCTGTTAGGACCTTCCGGCTGCGGAAAAAGCACACTGCTGAACGCTATGGCAGGATTTGCACCCGTAACTTCCGGAAGCATAAAGATTGACGGAAAGGAAGTAAAAGAACCGTCAATTAAAAATGTTACTATTTTTCAGAATTATGGTTTACTGCCGTGGCGTACGGTTCGGAAAAATGTGGAGCTTGGACTTGAATCGCAGAAAATTCCGAAAGATGAACGCAGAAAAATTGCTGATAAATATATTGAAATGGTTGGGCTGTCGGATTTCAGGAAATCGCACCCCCGACAGCTTTCCGGCGGTATGCAGCAGAGGGTTTCTATTGCAAGGGCGTTGGCAGTCAATCCGGATATTATATTTATGGACGAACCTTTCGGAGCATTGGACGCTATCACCCGTATGAAGTTGCAGGACGATATTCTGACAATTTCCAGACAGGAAAAGAAAACTATTATAATGGTTACACATGACATTGAAGAAGCGGTTTTTCTTGCTGATAGAATCGTCATTATGACGCCAAACCCCGGTAAAATAAAAAATATTCTCACTGTTCCGCTGAGGGGACACCGTGAACGTACTGCAAGTGACTTTTTACAGGTTCGTGACAATGTTTTTGAACTGTTCAATATGAAACACGAAGAATATGTTGAGTATATAAT
>CAMWRL010000130.1 GCA_947176685.1 uncultured Ruminococcus sp.
ACATTAATGCTTGATTGTGATTGTCAAGATAGATACATTGATTTTGTAATTGATGAAGATTTGAATATATCACTGAAAAATCCGACACAAATAATACGGAGACAGTAAATTATATCCATATATAAATAAATGAAAATAAAATCTGAAAATAAAAAATCCGGTATAACTGCATCGGACTTAAAATATATCGCTGTTCTTGCAATGTTCATTGACCACTCAGCATACCTGTTTGTTATGCCTTATAGTCCGCTGTATTGCGTTATGAGGTTTACCGGACGTATTACCGCACCTGTTATGTGTTTCTTTATTTCGGAAGGCTACCACTATACAAGAAATCTGAAAAAATATTTTCAGCGTATGGCAGTGTTTGCGGTAATATCCCACTTTGCATTTGCTTTCTGTTTCAACGGCGGTTTTCTGCGCATCTCAACCGAAAGCATGATTACTACTTTATTACTTTGTCTGCTTGCGGTTCACTTTGTGAATATTGAAAAGTCCAAAGTGAAACTTGTATTTGAACTGTTGATAATATGTATTCTGGCTATGTTCTGCGACTGGGGTGCGGAAGCTGTAATTTATACGCTTGCTTTTGAACTTGCAAGAGAAAACCGTAAAAAACAAATCATTGCTTACGGGATTACTGCCTGTGTGTTCAAACTTCTGCCGTTTATAGTTATACTGACAAAAGATATTTCGTACTTCGTGCCAAACTGCCTGAATCTCGGCGTATTCCTGCCGATACCGCTGTTGCTTCTCTACAACGGCGAAAAGGGCGGCGGCAAATATACCAAATGGGTATTTTACATATTCTATCCGGCACATCTTTTACTGTTGGGAGTGATAAACTATGTCTATGGCTGAATATCTTAAAATAAAGTCCAACAACGACCGTGTTTTTAAAATCGGCAGTTTTAAAGAAATGATTTCAGAAACTGTTTTTACGGTTTCCAGAATCCCTGCAATAAAACGTGAAAAGTATTTTTCTGTTGCCGAACACACGGAGCAGGTCACAACCATACAAGCAATTTTAAACCATGCCGGTCAGAAAAATATTACAGCCCTCAATTTTGCCAACGCTATGTATGCCGGCGGCGGTTATATTCTGGGCGGAAACGCTCAGGAAGAAAGTCTCTGCCGTGCATCAATGCTTTACTACACCATAAAAACCCAGAAAGGCTACTACAGAAAAAACAGAATGCATATTTTTCCGGACTATACTGATACTATGATTTATTCGGAAAACGTACCCGTTATCCGAAACGAAAACGGAACACTTCTTGAAAATCCTGTTTTATGTAACTTCATAACTTCTCCGGCAGTAAACAGGACTTTTGCTAAATTCATGTTTCCGCAAAAGAAGATAAATAATATAATGTATTCAAGAATCGAAAAAATCATAATGCTTGCACTTGAAAAAAATTCCCGTGTTCTTATACTGGGAGCTTTCGGGTGCGGTCTGTTCGGAAACAGGCGTGAAACGGTTTTCCCGATGTTTGAGGAAATTATCAATAAATACGTTCCGGACAGCGTTGAAGTCGTTTTCGCTATACCGTAAAGGAGGTTATTAATGAAACTCGCAGAGGCTCTTTTGCTCCGTGCAGAAATGAAAACTAAAATAGGTCAGATTGCAGTAAGACTTAACCAAAATGCCAAAGTTCAGGAGGGTGAAAAACCTGCCGAAAATCCTTATACACTCATTAAGGAACTGGACAGCGTTTCCGACGAAATGGAAAAGCTGATTAAAAATATAAATTATACCAACTGCATAACGGTTGAAAACGGTATTTCGCTTACCGATATGATTGCGGAAAAGGACGTTTTAAAGGAAAAAATTACAGTTATGAAAAACTTTCTTTCAAATGCCAGTGCAGTCGTGACCCGCTATTCAAATACGGAAATAAAAATCCTAAGTACCGTTGATGTTGCTGAATTACAGAAAAAAGTTGACGCTATGTCAAAACAACTCCGTGAACTTGATATGAATATCCAGCGAATCAACTGGACTGTTGACCTTATCGAAAAATAATTCTTATCCGGTATATTTTTTACGGGGCGGATAGCACAAAAAGACATTAAGTCATATTCTCTTTATTGTGAAAAGTTATAGCTTATAAATGTATTGTTACACATGAACTTGTTTTCACGGAAACAAGGTCGATATTGTATTATTGTTATTACCACGTTATCGACTGTAAAGAAAGGGCGGGGCAGGGGACTTATGGATAAGAATGAACTGAAAGACGATATTAAAAATGCATTGAATGACCTGAAAGACGATTACACAACCTACGCACAAAGAGAAGAAGATTTGCAGGACATAAACAGTGACAAAATAGACCTTCCGAAAAGTCTTATAATGACTCAAATGTGTAATTATCCGGAGCGTTCACATTGGGAAACAAAAAAAGCCAGAGAAAGAGCTTCTCTGGAAAAACACTTTCCAAAAAGCGTGGTTGATGAACTGGATATACCAAAACGTTCCGAACCGAAAGGTTATCTGTCGGGTTTTGCCTTATTTAAAGTGCTTTTTCCGCAGATTGCCGGATTCATTATCGGGTGCGCTTTCGCAAGGATGTTTAACTTCGTATTTATCGGCTATATGATTATGGGAGTTATATTTGCGTTTCTTGTGGGCGTTCACAAAAGCACTTACAGCGACAAAATAGCCCTTAAATATGCGATAATTAAAAATATCGTCCTTATGCTTATTGAAATTATATTAGTCCTGTTAATTGCCGGAATTTACGGCATAATATATATAATGGGATAAAAAATCAGGAGGTAAATACCAATGGCTAAAATTATTATGAAAACTCCGCTTGTCGAAATGGACGGCGACGAAATGACAAGAATCCTCTGGAAGTGGATTAAGGAAACACTCCTTGAACCATACGTTGAACTCAATACAGAGTACTACGACCTCGGTCTTGAATGCAGAGAAGCTACCAAAGACAAGGTAACTATGGATTCCGCAGAGGCTACCAAAAAATACGGCGTTGCTGTAAAGTGCGCCACAATCACTCCGAATGCCGCAAGAATGCCTGAGTACAATCTTACTCAGATGTGGAAGTCTCCTAACGGCACAATCCGTGCGGCTCTTGACGGTACAGTTTTCCGTACACCTATTATCGTAAAGGGCATTGAACCGTACATTCCCACATGGACTAAACCAATCACAATTGCCCGTCACGCTTATGGCGACGTTTACAAAAACTCTGAACTCCGTGTAAACAAGGGAAGCAAGGCTGAACTTGTTGTTACTGACGAAAACGGCAATGAAACCCGTGAACTTATTCACGACTTCTCAAAATGTGATGGTATCATTCAGGGACTTCACAACCTTGATGACAGTATCGCAAGCTTTGCAAGAACCTGTCTGAATTACGGTCTTGACCTCAAACAGGACGTATGGTTTGCAACAAAAGATACTATTTCCAAAAAGTACGACCACAGATTCAAGGACATCTTTCAGGAAATCTACAACAACGAGTACAAGGAAAAATATGAAGCCGCAGGTATTGAATATTTCTACACTCTCATTGATGACGCTGTAGCAAGAGTTATCCGTTCAAACGGCGGCTACATCTGGGCTTGCAAAAACTATGACGGTGATGTTATGTCCGATATGGTTTCAACAGCTTATGGCAGTCTTGCAATGATGACTTCTGTACTTGTTTCACCGGACGGCATTTACGAATATGAAGCCGCACACGGTACTGTACAGCGTCACTATTACAAGTACCTCAAAGGTGAGGAGACTTCAACAAACTCTGTTGCAACTATTTTTGCATGGAGCGGTGCTTTGAGAAAGAGGGGAGAACTTGACAATACTCCCGAACTCTGCGAATTTGCAGATAAGCTTGAAAAAGCTACAATTCAGACTATCGAAGACGGCGTTATGACTGGAGACTTATATCTTATTTCAAAGCTTGAAAACAAGAAGAAAGTTGATTCAAAAACTTTCCTTGACGAAATCAAGACAAGACTTGATAAATTAATGTAATCAGGATTTGTCGGCACGAAAGGCATGATAATATGTCGAAGAATGTAATATCAAACTCAGTTATACGAAGGCTTCCACGTTATTACAGGTTTCTGGGAGAACTTGAGGAAAACGGCTATGTCCGGATTTCCTCAAGGGAACTCTCCGAAAAAATGGGACTTACAGCTTCGCAGATACGTCAGGACTTCAATTGTTTCGGTGGATTCGGTCAGCAGGGTTACGGCTACAATGTAAGCGAACTCCGCAGACAGGTGGGCATCATTCTGGGACTTGACAAAAAAACTCCTCTGATACTTATGGGAGCAGGCAACCTCGGTAAAGCCATTGCAACCCATATTGATTTCAGCAACAGGGGATTTGAACTTATCGGGATTTTTGATGTGAATCCGGAAGTTGTCGGAAAACAAATCGGTAAAATTCCTGTGAGGGATATTTCGGAACTTGAAAACTTCTGTACTGAAAACAAACCGCAGGCTGCTGTCTTGTGCGTGCCTCAGGAAGCAGCCGAAAAAGAAATAAACCGGCTTATTGACTATGGGATTAATGCTTTCTGGAATTTTACCCACTATGACCTTAGTATAAGTCACGAAAATGTGCTTGTTGAAAATGTACATCTCGGAGACAGTCTCACGATTCTTTCATATGCCATAAACTCGGCGGAAAAGGAGCAGGAAAATGAGGATTCTTAATATCCACGGATACAAGGGAATGCCGGAGAATAGTGCCTGTCACGCACTTGAAAATATCGGCGAAGTTATTTCCCCCACAGTCAGATATGATTCTGATGAACCGGAAAAAATTATTGAAAAACTCCGTAAAAAGTTTATTGATAATGAATGTGATATTATTGTTGGTACAAGTCTCGGCGGATTTTTTGGTGTGGTGCTTTCAGCAAGACTTGACGTCCCTGTTATTCTGGTAAATCCCTGTCTTATGCCTTTTGTTACATTGCCCCGACTGGGTTTTACCGGAAATATACAGTCCTATATGCGTCTTTTTCCGGAAATTGCTGATATTGACGTTTCCGGAACAAGCACGATTATCGGCGGTCAGGACGAAGTTATCGACTATCACGATTTTACGGAAAAATTACTCGGAAATAAAAATTTCCGGATTGTCCCCGACGGAAAACATTCAGGTGCTACTCTGCCGCTTGAAAGCTTTTTCAGGGAAATATTACAGCAGTATATTTAACGGCAGAATGTGAAATTATTGTCAATCAAACACGCTTGTCATATGTTTTCGGGAATATGT
>CAMWRL010000131.1 GCA_947176685.1 uncultured Ruminococcus sp.
GATGTGATAAAATATAATTTGCATAAAAATTTTTGGGAGGATTTTCAAGTGAATTTTAAAAAGCTGACTGCTGTACTTCTCGCATTTGCTATGACTTCCGCAGCTGCGGGATGTTCGGACAATAAAAACAACTCCGATTCGGAAGATTCCGGCTTTACAAACGTTTCGCCACGCAGTATCGTTTTTGAGTGGCAATCGCTTTATGAACAGAAACTCAACGAATTTACCGGTTCTGAAAACTTTTCTGAAATAGCTCAGGGAGGTCTGGAAGAATCACGTTTCGACCTTTTCGACCTCAACAATGACGGTACACCGGAACTTTTCATTTCTGCCAACAACGACCACAAAACCCAATGCGAAATATTCACCATTTCCGACGGTCAGGTAATAAGTACAGGCTCTTTGGGCGAATACGGTGCTTTTATGTACTATCCGGAGCTTAAACTTATGAATGATGAGTATTCCGGCGACGGCTTTGTAGTCGGAAAATTCATAAGTTTTGACGGAACAGCTTTCAAGGACTATTTTTCATACAGTGACAACAGCGGTTCAGCTTCAAAAGGCGCAGCAATAAAACACGAAATAAACGGCGAAAGTCTGTCGCTTCCCGCATATGACGAGGCTATGGAAATGTACCGCAATGCACGTACAATATCAATCGGAAGAAAATATACTTTTGGTGCGTCAACAGTTGATTATGCGCTCCACTGCTCCGAAAGCTGGGGAGCTGTACTCACTCCGCAGGAAAAGGAACTCTTCAGCGGACAACTTAAAAACAATTTTGAAAATGCAGTTCAGTCCGGAAAAGATGCTGCTTTTGAGTTCTGCGACCTCAACGGCGACGACGTACCGGAACTTATAGTTTCGGAAGGCACTTCCAACGGCGATATATGCAGAATATACTATATATCAAATAACACTCTGCTGGAACTTGACGGAAATTACGGTTATAACGGCAGACTCAACTTTGATAATGAACAGCTTGTATTCTATACAATCGGTGCCGGTTCAAATAATGCATGCTGGTCGCTTACGGACAGCGATATTTCCAGCTTCAACGTTTCCAGAAGTCATATGGACTGCGGCAGAAAATATCTGCTTACCGAAGAAGCTATAACAGCTTCAATGCGTTGATTATGGCTAAGTCAAAATATATCTACGTCTGTAATCAGTGCGGTTATGAAAGCTCAAAATGGAACGGCAAATGCCCTTCATGCGGTGCGTGGAACAGCTTTGAAGAAAATATTTCCCAGCCGTCGGCAGGGTCAGGACGGTCGTCGGCGCAGTCTGCCTCCGACTTGTCCGAACAGATTTTAGAGCTTGAACAGATTGGTATTGATAACGATGTCCGCTATGATACGGGTATAGGCGAACTCAACAGAGTACTTGGCGGCGGTCTTGTAAAGGGTTCACTGGTGCTTTTAGGCGGCGAACCCGGTATAGGTAAAAGTACAATTCTTTTACAGATATGTCAGTTTCTGGGACGGGAACACTCGGTATTATATGTATCCGGAGAAGAATCAGCCCGACAGATAAAACTCCGTGCAGAACGTCTTGGAGTAGATACCGAAAATCTGTATATACTCACCTCTACTGACGCCGAAGCAGTCGCTGAAACTATTTCTTCCTGTACGCCGGACATAGTTATTATAGACTCAATTCAGACCGTCAGCATAAGTCGTATATCGTCAAGTCCCGGAAGTATAACGCAAGTCCGTGAATGTACCAACCTTTTTATGCATACCGCCAAAAAACTGGAAATTCCGCTTATAATAGTCGGTCACGTAAACAAGGACGGTGCTATTGCAGGTCCTAAAGTTATGGAACATATCGTTGACGCTGTACTGTACTTTGAGGGCGAACGCCACCAGAGTTACAGACTTCTGAGGGCAGTAAAAAACCGTTTCGGGTCTACAAACGAAATAGGTGTTTTTGAAATGCTTGATAAGGGTCTTCGTGAAGTCGAAAACCCCTCACAGATGCTTTTAGAGGGCAGACCACTTAATGTTTCCGGTACGTGCGTTGCGTGCGTTATGGAGGGAACTCGCCCTATTCTTGCGGAAGTACAGGCTCTTGCCTCAAAGACAAGCTATTCCGCACCACGCCGTATGGTTACGGGTTTTGACTTCAACAGACTTAATATAATTATTGCTGTCCTTGAAAAAAGACTGGGTATATATATGGGTTCACTGGACGTTTACCTGAATATAGTCGGAGGTTTCAGGCTTGACGAACCCGCCGGAGATTTGCCGGTTGCAATGGCTCTGTACTCCGGTATCATGGACAAGCAGATTGATGAGGAGCTTATTGCTTTTGGTGAAATCGGTCTGGGCGGTGAAATACGTTCAGTTTCGCACATAGAACAGCGTATTAAAGAAGCCGAAAGAATGGGCTTTAAAACCTGCATAATCCCGAAACAGTCCGCAAACTCCATAAATCCGGCAAAATATAATATAAATATTATTCCTGCGTCAACCTTGAAACAGGCTTTTTCTGTAATCAGATAATAAACGGGGTAAATATGCATGAACATAGTATACAAAAGACTGACTGACAAGGAACTTGATATATTTATAAAAATGAGAATCAGTCAGCTACGTGAGGAGGGTGCAACAGAAAATATTGACCTTACGCCCGAATTAAAAAACTATTATAAGTGTCATATGGCAGACGATACTTTTATTTCGTGGCTGGCTGTTGATACTGATAACGGAAAAATAGTCGGAACAAGCGGAATCTCCATAGTAGAAAAACCGCCGTATTTCGGCTGTCCGACGGGCAGAATAGCGTTGCTTTCAAGTATGTTTACGGACAGGTCCTACAGAAGAAAAGGCATTGCAACCGCCCTGCTTGAAAAAATCGTAAGCGAAGCAAAAGCCCGACATTGCGGAACTATTCAGATTACCGCATCAGATACGGGAGTACTTTTGTATAGTAATTTCGGATTTGTAAAAAATAATAATTTTATGCAGTACAAGCTGTAAGAAAGGAAATTACTATGTTTGCAGATATTTTGCTGGGCATAATGTCTATATTATTCGGCATTAGTCTGTTTGCTTTTGGTATCTTCACAACACGTAAGAAAATGGGCAATTATGATTTTTATGACGGCGAAGTAACTTCTGTCAATTCCGAAACAAGAGACATAACCGTGACTTACAAGGCAGACGAAATATTTTATTCCGTAAGCTATAATATTTCTGATTTATTTCGTTCCATAAGTAATAATATTCCTGATATTGAAGATATGCCCGAAGTCGATTTAAAAGTGCGTGTTATGACGTATTCCGGAAATCCTTAGAAAGTCTTTACTGTCCGTTTTCAAAGGGAAACGGGCAGGGGTACAAGCGGTAAGCACAAATATATTGATAACAACAGCTTAAAAACACGCAGAAAATCAATTCTGTTCGGTATAGCATACATAGTTGGCGGAATATTTTATCTGTTAATAAGTCTTAATATAATATAAAAAGAGGAATTTAAATGTTTGAAAATATTTTTCAGGGTGTAATGTTTATATTATTTGGAATAGGAATATTTGCTTTTGGTATATTCACAACACGTCAGAAAATAGGCGGTTACGATTTTTATGACGGCGAAGTAACTTCCATCAATCCCGAAACAAGAGACATAAACGTGACTTACAAGGCAGATGAGATATTTTATTCCGCAAGTCATCATATTCTTGAAGTCGATACTATGCCCGAAGTCGGTTTGCAGGTTCGTGTTATGACGTATTCCGGAAATCCTCAGAAAGTATTTACTGTCCTTTTTCAAAGGGAAATGGGCAGAGGTACAAGCGGTAAACATAAATATATTGACAACAACAGTTCCAAAAACCGCAGGAATATGATTTTGGGCAGTATATTATTTATAGTCGGTGGAATAGCTATGCTGTTAGACGGTCTGAATATAATATAAAAATGACAGCTTTTCTTTGCTCGCTGGCATATTCAGCTTTGATATTTCTGTTTAATTTTGCAGGAGGTCTGTTTAATGGAAACATATCAGGAATTTATTAACCGCATAAGTGCGTTTGAATTGCCGGAGCTTTTATTGGGAGACAGAGCTTTTATAAGCAGTGAAGCTGTCGCCAAAAAGGTACATGACAACAATTCTTTCCGGTCATTCTATGGGGACACTATTGTATTTGACTTGTCGGAACAGGAAAAAATAACTGTTAATAACATTGTGGAACAGTTATACAATGAAGTGCCGGAGTGTTTCAGTGAACATTTGCCTAAAGATACGTTGCATATGACGCTTCACGATTTGAGCAACTCGCCGGTACTTGCGGACATATCATTGAAAATGCAGGAGAATGAAAAAAAGTTACAGGAAATACTATCCGCCGAACCTGTTGAACCGCAAATTATTCATATGCAAAGTATGGCGGTTTTCAATATGGTCAATACCGCATTGGTGATTGGACTTTATCCAGCAGACGAACAGGAATATAAAAAACTTATGCAGTTGTATCAGCTTGCCGACCGTATCGTGAAACTGCCGTATCCGCTTACACCGCATATAACGCTTGCTTACTATAATAAAGATGGTTTTTCGGATATTGGCAAAAGAAAACTCGAAAGTGTTGTAAACTGTCTGAATAAGTCTCCTGTTTCCATAACGCTTGATACCGGACGGCTTTGTTATAAGCATTTTAAGAGTATGAATCTTTATAACACAGTAATGAAATCAGGTAATTTTCAGAAAAAAGTCAGTATATCCGGCGAATGCGGAAGTACATTTGCAGTTTCTGAAACACAAAGGAGAATAATATGTATTTATTAAGTAATCTGGTTGAAAATTATATTTATTGTAAAAAACACTTCTGCAAAAGAATAAATTATCTGTACATGACGGAATGGGTAAACTGTATGCTTGAAAATAACTGCTGTTGTCCGTCAATGCTGTCATTCCTGCAAGAAGACTGTCTGGAAAATTCACTTGTTATGTTTGAGAAAATTATGTCAGAACTGGGATTTGACGAGATAAATGAAGAAATCCTTTATAATATTTCGGTTGAGGAGTACAGAAAGGGTTGTTTTGAATCAGCGGTTGATTTTCTGTATTACAAAAATCACGTTGCGGAAAGACTTGGTTTTCCATATGAAATAAAGTATTCAGTAGTTTCCGGCGACTATTTTATAGAGAAAAATATTTATGGTGAAGAACTTGAAAATTTAGCAGTTGACTTTCTGAAAAAATGCGGTATAGTAATTGAAAAAAAGTCTATCAGAGAA
>CAMWRL010000132.1 GCA_947176685.1 uncultured Ruminococcus sp.
CCTACAACTCCCGAAATAATTCTTGTAAGCATTATACACCCCCGAAGCGTCTGTTTCTGTTCTGAAACTCTGCCAGAGCTTTGTCAAGTTCCTTTGAACTGAAATCCGGCCATAAAACGTCCGTGAAATAGTATTCAGCGTAAGCGCACTGCCATATTAAATAGTTGGATAAACGGAGTTCACCGCTCGGACGTATCAGCAAATCAACGTCCGGAAATCCTGCCGTATACAGATTATCCGCTACGGACTTTTCGGTTATATCTTCGGGTTTTATTTTTCCGTCAACAGCCTGCTGAGCCAGCAACCTTGCGGCGTGGGCTATTTCGTCACGACCGCCGTAGTTGACAGCCATCATCAGGTTCATTTCGGTATAATGGGCGGTATCCTGTTCAAGTTTAATCATTTTTTCCTGCAAGTCCTCATCAAACGCTGACTTGTCTCCAAGAAAAATCATTCTTGTATTTTCGCTCAGAAAGTTTCTTACATCAACTATATAGTCACGGAAAAGCTCCATAATAGTATTTACTTCGTCATCGGGACGCTGCCAGTTTTCAGTGGAAAACGCATAGAACGAAATATTTTTCAGACCTATGTCCTTGCAGTAACGGACTATCTTTTTAAAATTCTTTGCACCCTCACGGTGTCCGAACGAACGGGGCAGACCACGTTTTTTAGCCCACCTGCCGTTGCCGTCCATTATGAAGCCTACGTGCTGGGGAAGCACAATCGGCAAAGACTGTTCTTCCCTGTTTTCTTTCTTACCAAATAACGCCATAGCAAATCACACTGTCATGATTTCTTTTTCCTTGGCGGAAACAGCTTTATCAACATCTGCACAGAATTTGTCTGTTAAATCCTGAACCTTTTTTTCGCAGTCCTTGAGGTCGTCTTCAGTGATTTCAGAGTTTTTCTTCATAGCCTTGAACTTATCCATAGTATCACGCCTGATTGAACGGATAGTAACTTTGCATTCCTCGCCGTATTTCTTTATGTCCTTGCAAAGTTCCTTACGTCTATCGCCTGTAAGCTGAGGAAATACAAGACGTATAACGTTGCCGTCATTGGTGGGATTTATGCCGATATCGGAAGCAAGGATTGCTTTTTCGATAAGTTTAAGGGTAGACCTGTCCCACGGCTGGATAACGAGTATTCTTGCTTCTGCAACGGAAACTGCTGCCATCTGGTTAACCGGAGTGGGTGCGCCATAATAGTCAACCTGAACCTTGTCAAGAACGGCGGGGTTGGCACGACCGGCACGGATTGAGGCAAACTCATTGTTGAGAGCGTTGAGGCTCTTGTTCATTTTTTCTTTTGCGATGTTAATCTGTTCTTTCATTATAGTAATTCCTTTCGGTAAAATTTATTCGCCGTAGATTATAGTTCCGATGTTCTCGCCCATAACAGCGTCATAGATGTTGTCGGGATGTGAGAGGTCGAAAACAAGCATATTCATTTTGTTGTCACGACACATAGTAGCGGCGGTGCTGTCCATAACGCCGAGCTGTTCGCTGAGTACCTGACTGAACGTAAGTGTATCGTACTTTTTAGCGTCGGCGAACTTATGGGGGTCTTTATCGTAAACGCCGTCAACGAGGGTAGCCTTAAAGAAAATGTCGGTTTGAATTTCGACAGCACGCAGGGAAGCAGCCGTATCAGTTGAAAAGAACGGATTACCCGTACCGCAGCCGAAAATAACTACCCTGCCTTTTTGGAGATGGTTTACAGCCTTGTTTCTGATGTAGGGTTCAGCAACCTGCTGCATAGTGATAGCTGTCTGGACTCTTACGACACAGCCGAGAGACTCCAGAACGTCAGCAAGAGCGAGAGCGTTCATAGCAGTGGCAATCATACCGATATGGTCTGCACGGGTTCTGTCCATAGCACCACTGGAACGTCCACGCCAAAAGTTGCCTCCGCCGACTACAACGGCAACCTGCACACCAACATCAACACATTTTTTTATGCTTTTGCAGATGTCTGTAATGATATCGAAGTCAAGACCGGTTTTCTTGTCACCTGCAAGAGCTTCACCACTTACTTTCAATAATATTCTTTTATATTTTGGTTCCATACTGCACCTCACAAATTTAAATCCTTATTTGTCATTTTTAATTATAGGTTAATTTTATCACAACTTTCAGCTTTTGTCAATACAATTTGCGATAATTCATATTTTTATTCATTATCGGCAGAATCCCCCGCTTCTAAGCGAACGAAGTTAGCGAAAGTGGGGTTGAATGCCGTCCGAAAAAATATATTTAAAAATCAGATGAATTGTAATATAATAAAGACAATCCTGATAGTTAAGATATGCGGTTGCACCATCGAATCATATAGTGTGTAAAATCTTAAGCGTCAGTTAGTCTTCTGTAAAAATGAAATCAGGAAAAAATAAAATAATCAAATTAAAGTAGTGTTGTGGGATTGACAGCCCTATACAGTAACAGTCACGGAACAGACTTTTTTCTTAATTACATAAGGAGTAAATCATATGTTTCAGAAAAACCGTTTAGTGATAATCCACAAAAACCTCAAAATTTTAGACTGTAGTTTTGTCACGGTATGGTATTGACATTTTCTGCAAGCTGTGATATAATATAATAGTCGTAAGGCACAAAAACAAAATACAAAATACGGAGAGGTATCGAAGCGGTCATAACGAGGCGGTCTTGAAAACCGTTTGCCTTAACGGGCACGTGGGTTCGAATCCCACCCTCTCCGCCATATTATGCGGATTTACCCAAGTGGTGAAGGGGCTCCCCTGCTAAGGGAGTAGGTCGGGGAACCGGCGCGAGAGTTCAAATCTCTCAATCCGCGCCATTGTTAAAACCGTTGTATATTGCGTTTTCCGCAGTGTACAGCGGTTTTCTTTATGTTCCGGAATGTCTGGAATTATGATATAACAGCAGTACAAAAAGCTGTTTTCCAAAAAGATTACCACCAAAAAAGTTATAATCACGAATGGAATGGTAATCTGATTGTAAGATAAAACGTTCTGCCTAATCATACCAAGAATTAATAATTAAAATTTATTATTTGTGATGCTTAAAAGTATATTGTCTGGTTTTTTTGAAAAACTGTAGGAATTATATTATAGTCTGTCTTTCCGTACGGAATTGACAGTTTTTTTATTTCCGATTGACTTTTCGGGTCAGGTTCAGACCTCCAGCAAACCCACTGACGACAATTTTTCAGTTCGTTTGGAATCATTTCATACATACTTTTTTATCTCCATAAATTTTATATAAGAGGGCAGAAAAACACCTCCTTTCAACTGAAAACCGTTGAATATTACGAAAAATTTACAGAAAATTAAAAAAAATCCCTTTGACAACTCAAAGGGAAGATGATACAATAAATATTATACTAAGTCGCTGAGTTTTGTCTCGACTTTCAAGCGGATTTCTACCGCATATGCAAAACCCTCTACATCACGCTTGACTGTAATGTACCAATTATTTTTCTTGTAGACGGTGTAGTTTTTTCCGTTCTCCATTACTGTGAACTTATGTATGCTGGCACTTTCGTTGAGAGAGTATGCTAGACTACAAAGCGTGTCTACAATGTGCTTAATCTGTGCCACTTTTTCACCTCCTAAGATATATAGGCAGTAACGCCAGCCCCGCGAATGCGGGGAAAATAAAGAGTATCAACAATGTGCTTAATCTGTGTCAGGGTCACCCCCGCGTGTGCGGGGAAAATACTTTTGCGTTACTGCCACTGTATATAGTATAGTATTTCTGTCCCCAGAAATCAATTGGCAAATTTAATAAACTTTCATAAAGAAAGGTGGTGAGTTTTTATGGATAAGTACCAAGAGACAAAAAATCGATACTTAAAAGAAAAAGTCGAAGAACTAAAAATTCGCGTTCCGAAAGGCGAAAAAGCAAAAATTCAGGCTTATGCCAAATCACAAGGTAAAAGTTTAAACAAATTTATTTTAGACCTCATATCACAGGCTATGGGCGAAAATAGCCGTATTTCGTTCTGAATCTGGTCATCATATTACTTACCGTGGAGGTTTTTATGCAGATTGTTTTATGTTTACTTATGGGTTATCTTGTCGGAAACATCAACCCTGCCTACATACTGTCAAAAATTAAGGGCTTTGATATACGTGAAAAGGGTACGGGTAATGCCGGAGCTTCCAATGTAACGGTTGTTATGGGAAAAAAAGCCGGATTATTTACTGCCTTGTTTGATATTTTCAAGGCTTTTGCGGTTTGTACCATTGCCGGAAGATTATTTCCTGATATAGGCTGTCCCAAAATTATAGCCGGAGTTTCCTGTATAATGGGTCATATATTTCCGGCTGCTATGAAGTTTCACGGCGGTAAGGGTCTGGCTTGTCTGACTGGTATGGTTCTTTCATTCAATCCGGTTATATTTCTTTCGCTCCTGCTCTTTGAAGCAGTATTCGGGCTTACGCTTGACTATATATGCGTTGTAGCACCGTCAGCGTCTGTTATATTTACGGTTGTGTATGCCCTTTATACCAAAGACTTTACAGGTACGCTTATGCTTGCAACGACCGCCGTTATTATCGTCCTGAAGCATATCGGAAACTTCAGACGAATCCGCAGAGGCGAAGAAACTCACATAAGTTTCCTATGGAAAAAACAAGAATAACATCACAAAAAACGTTCATTTTAAGACGAATACACATATAGAAGTAATGCCCGAAAGTATTTTTTGAAACTGATTTCGGGCTTATTTTAATTATTGGTTTGTTCAAATAAATCAGAATTTAAAAAGCTCTTACCTATTTGCTAACCAGCAGACAGTAGAAAAAATATCTAAAATATGCTCCATATCAATTTCAGGGTATTGCTTTTGGCATTCACTCACATATTCTAATATTTCCTTTTGAGCCTCTTCTCCTTTAGGTAAAAATGGTGTTTTATATTTATCAGCTAATAAATCTGCATATTTCACGTAATACTCAAAAAGTAAACCCAAATAATCTTCTACTTCTTTGATTTCTTTTTTTGATAAATCAGGAAATTTTTTTGTAATTGAACTGCGTATCTTTTCTTTGTATTTCCCGGCAAACAAATCATACGAATTGAACAATTCGTTAATATGTTCTAAAATTGTGCTGTTCATATATTTTCAATCCTCCCACTAAATTCCGATTTATCTTAGTAATAATTATACATCAAATCCGTCACATTGTCAATAGAAAGTCTTTTTATTTTCGGGTAATGTGATTTCTTATGTAACG
>CAMWRL010000133.1 GCA_947176685.1 uncultured Ruminococcus sp.
TTCGGAAAACTCCTGATTAGCGGCATTTGTCTGTATGTAGCTGTCGTCATCTTTCTGTCTCATCATAAGCACAGATGCGGATAACGATACCGCCGCAGTACATGCCGAAATTATTGAAATGATTTTAGTTACATTCATAAGCTATTCCTCCTGTCAGCCATACGGAACAAATTCAGCGTCCGGATTGTATCTTTCGTTTGGTTTCTGCTGGTAATATATTGACGGCCATTTTACATTGGCATTCTGTATATTTTTGTCCGTACCCTGTTTAACGTCTTCGCCGTCCCTGAGAAGCCTGCCCATTACAATAAGCCTGCCTCTGTCTCCCAGAGTAGTGTTGCAGGTTGAAAGAGTAACCAGTTTATCGCCGTACTTGACATCAACCTCGTTAAGTCCGAGACTTCTTTTCTTTGCTTCGTTGACGAAATTATAAAAATCTTCCTCGCCGTCAAAATCGAACTTATTCCAGCAGTCATAAGCGGTTTCGGAATCATCAAAAGCGTCAAGAATAAAATATGAAAATATCTTGTAAGTGTAGCATTCGTAATTGGAGTTAAGATATATTACCGGATTTTCGTTGTAGTAATTGTAGTTTCGCTGATAGTACTTTAGACTGCCGAACATCTCATCATTTTTCATATTGTGACCGTAAATGACAAGGTTGTCTGAATTGGCAACACTGAGTTTACCGTCAACTACCCTGTCGAAGTTGTTTCTGTAATCAAGGAATAACTCCCCTGCCCTTGACTGGTCGCCGTTTATATTCTGGTCAAGATACTTTTCGTTGTCGCCGGACTGCATAACAGGATTTGCAATCGGAGTATTGGGAATGGTTATATATCCGACAACATCGGGATTCATATCAAGGAGTTTTCTTGCGCCGTCAAGCAGAGTATAAGTGCGTTCATAATCGGGTTCATATATTGTTGCAACGTTTGCACTGCGTTCAATGGGGTAAGGTTCGTATATTGTTGCAATTTCCTTGTGGAGGTTCTTGCTCATTCCAAGGTCAATGTAATAGTCACCGACCATATAGCCGCAGACTACTATTGCACACACTGAACCCAGAAAAACAACTTTACGTATTTTTTCGGGTACGGAATCCTGTTTCTGAGGGAAAAGGTCAATAAATTTATCTTTTACTGATTTCTTTTTCTTCGGAACTCTCTTTTCAGGTCTGACGTTTACACGAGACTGCTCCGGAATGCTTTTTTTAACGTTTTTCGGAGGTTCGGACGGGGTATGCGGTTTAGACTGGTCAACCCTTACCATTTTTTTGACAGGTCTTCTTACCTGAGCAACCTGACTGTTTTCAACTGCTGCACGTACCACACTTTCCGGAGCTTTTCTGGACGGTACGTTATATACAATTGTCTTTGACTTTATGTTGTCCAGCGTAATTTCAGCGGTCGGCAGTTCGCATTTGACACTGTGTACTTCCGCAGCATTTTCAATTTTCCTTGTTTCCGGAACTTCCCTTACTGTTTCATTAATATTTTCCCGTATGATTTTTCCGGTGTTTTGTTTATGTTCAGAAACTCCGGACATTTTTTTCTGAGAGCTAAGTTCGCTGACTTTCTTTCCGACAGTAATCTGTTTGACAAGTTCTTCTGCATCATCACGGTGTATTTCAGCTTCGGGTACTTCCGGAATAACAGATTCTTCCTTTTTCGGCGAAAACTCATTGAGAATCTCATCAATTTCAGACTTACGGGAACGTTTTTCAAGCACTGAATTAATCCCATATTCCCAACCAGAAATATTATTCTCCGGTTTGAAATTTCTGTCAACCGAATTAAGTATTTCATTAAGCGTATCATTTTTATCCTGAATACCGTCAGGAATAACATCATTCAAATTATCTTTCATCAGACCGAATCTCCTCTACCGGTAAGAAATTTTATTCTTGTTTATATATATTTTACCGCAAACCAAACCCGCTTGTCAAGATTAAATACAGCACATTCAGTACAATAACCATTCAGCAATAATTCAGTATAGCATTTTTGTACATCTTAAACAAAACACTTATCTGCAAACGGATTTATTATCACACTTTTCACACATTGAGCCGGAATCCATTCACAACTTTTACACGTTATTTTGAATATGTAAAAGTCTTCATTTCAGTATTTTCAACAGCTTTCTGTATAAGCGGTTCAAAGTCAAATGCATTCTGGGCTTTTTCAACATCTGCAAGCACCGGACGGACTTTCGGATGACGGGGCGTGAATACTGTACAGCAATCCTCATACGGAAGAGTTGAAGTCTCAAAAGTATCTATTTTACGGGCGATGTCAATAATTTCAGTTTTGTCCATACCAACCAGCGGACGAAATACGGGTATTCTGCAAACTGCATCGGTACACGCAATAGCCGCCATTGTCTGACTTGCAACCTGACCGACGCTTTCGCCTGTCACAAGGGCAAGGCAATTATCCTTTGCGGCGATTCTCTGGGCAATCTCCATCATAAGACGGCGCATTATAATTGTGAAAAATTCTTCCGGACAGTTGTCCTTTATTGCCTCCTGCAATTCCGTGAACGGTACGCAGTAAAAAGCGATTCCGCCGCAGTAGTCCGTAAGCTTTTCGCATAACTGCTCGACTTTCATCTGCGCCCTGTCGGAAGTATACGGCGGACTTACATAATGTATCGCCGCAATATGAACACCTCTTTTAGCCATCATATATCCTGCAACCGGACTGTCAATGCCGCCCGACAGCAATAACATAGCTTTTCCGCTGCTGCCGACCGGAAGTCCGCCTGCTCCCTTTATGTTTTCGGCGTGGACGTAGGCGTTTGTATCACGGATTTCAACGGTAACTGTAACTTCCGGATTTTTTACGTCAACAGTAAGATTCGGGAACTTCTCAAGCAGTATGCCGCCCAGTTCCGTACAGATTTCGGGAGACTTCATAGGAAAAGCCTTGTCCGAACGCTTTGCATTAACCTTAAAAGTCTTGGCATTGCTGAGAACTTCATCAAGATATTCAAGGCTTTTTGCTGTTATGTCCCAGAAATCCTTTTCACACACGCAGGCACGGCACAACGCCGCTATTCCGAAAATCTTTCCCACACGGTCAACGACTTCTTCCAAATCAATGTCATCATCAAGCGGAGTAATATATGTAGTTGACTGCGCCGAAGTTATTCTGAACTGTCCCAGACTTTTCAATCTGCGCTTTATGTTTTTTGTGAGCATATCTTCAAACGATTTTTTATTAAGACCTTTCAGTACCATTTCGCCGTATTTTACAAGTACAATTTCTTTCATTATTAAAATTCCTTTCAGTTTCTTATTTTTCCGATACCTTCACGGAGGGTTTCCACAAAAATATCAAGTTCTTCCGCAGTTGTTTCGGAAGTCATACTTATCCGCAGCGCACTGTCGGCATTTTTCGGCTTTACTCCGAACTGTCTCAATACACCACTCTGCTGACCCTTTGAACACGCTGAACCGCTTGAAATATATATTTCTTTCTGTTCCATAAAGTGCAGCATTATTTCGGAACGTCTTCCGGCGGAGATATTCACAACATACGGCGAACCGTTTTCCGGAGAATTGACCGTTACGCCGTCAACTTCGGACAGTCTTTCCAGTAAATGCCTTTTCAGTGTGGAAACTTTTTCATATCTTCCGGAAACAGTCGGGTTATATTTTTCGACAGCCGCACCGAATGCCGTTATAAGCGGTACGCTTTCAGTGCCGGAGCGTATGCCTTTTTCCTGATGACCGCCGGTTACTATTGGAGTTACACGAACACCCTTTTTAATGTATAAAGCCCCTGCACCCTTTACGGCGTGGACTTTGTGACCGCTGAGGGAAATCATATCAGCATTCAAAGCCCTGACATTTACCGGAATCTTCATATAACCCTGTACGCAATCGCAGTGGGTTATGATTTCCGGAAAACGCTTTTTAACAGCCTTGAAAGTCTCTCCGACCGGAAGTATATGTCCGGTTTCATTGTTGACAAGCATCATACTTATAATACAGGTTTTTTCGTTGCAGGCGTTAAGGAAGTCCTCCGCATAAAGCAGTCCGTCCGCACGGGGACTTATACGTACAGCTTCAAAACCCTGTTTTTCCAGTGCCGAAACAGTCTCATCAACAGCGGCGTGTTCTACAGACGAAATTATTATTCTGTTCTTTCGTCTGCCGTAAGCTCCCATTGCTCCACGCAGCGCAAGGTTATTGCTCTCAGTCGCTCCGGACGTAAAGTATATTTCCCCGCTGTCCGCACCGATTGAAGCCGCTATTATTTTCCTTGCTCTGTCAACCGCCAGTTGAGCGTTCAGACCTGCCCTGTGCAGTGATGATGGATTTCCGAAATTTTCCGTTACAGCGTCCACGACTGCTCTTACAGCTTCCGGACAAGGTTTTGTAGTTGCGGCGTTATCAAGATAAATCAATTTTTTACTCGTCCTTTCATTGGAATTTCTAAAGCGCAATAATTATTATACCACATCTTCATAACGATTGCCACATTTTTTTTAAAAAAAGGTCTTTTATTTTTACTCCGGATATGTTATAATTAAATCAAGTTATATTTTCCAGAATCGGAGGCAGTTTCAAAATGTCAGGAAAAACAGGCTCTTTTGCACGTAATTCAGGCGAAAAATATCTGACAGCTTTTCTTATGGGATTCCTGTGTCTGCTTATATCAGTTCTTCCGGTAATGATTGCGGACGGCGGATACTTCATTTACTACGGAGACTACAACGCCCAGCAGATACCATTCTACAACCTCGCCAATGACGCTGTACGAAACGGTCAGTTAGGCTGGAACTGGTACACGGATTTGGGTTCGGACTTTATGACATCATATTCATTCTATCTGACCGGAAGCCCTTTTTTCTGGCTGTCAACCATACTGCCCCGTTCTCTTGTAACGCTGTCAATGCCGTTTCTGCTTGCCCTCAAACACGGCGTTGCTTCACTGACGGCTTACGCATATATCCGGAAGTTCGTGCGTGGCAAAAACGCTTCACTGGTCGGAGCGTTACTGTATGCTTTTTCTGGATTTCAGGTTTACAACATCTTCTTCAATCACTTTCAGGACGTTACAGCACTGTTTCCGCTTATGCTGATTGCTATGGAGGAGAATATAAACAAAAACCGCAGGGGTTATTTTGCCATGACAGTTGCGCTTATGGCGTTTGTAAACTACTACTTCTTTACCGGACAGGCTGTATTTCTTATTATATAC
>CAMWRL010000134.1 GCA_947176685.1 uncultured Ruminococcus sp.
TTCAGACAATTCAATAATCCTGTCCAGTCTGATATATTTTTCTGCAAGCTCCCCGACAAGACGGATTTTTTCAATTATGTCCGGTATTTCGTCAGCCGTGACAAGTCCTAATCTTCGGCTCTCAACAACATATCTATGTACAGGCATACAGCCCATATATTCAATATTGTTTTCGTGACAGATTTCCTCAGCAAGCGGAATGAGCTTTTCGGGAAGACGGTTGAAAATAACTCCGATAATATTGTTTTTCCTGTACCTGACAAAACCGCTTACAACTGCACCTATTGAATTACTCATACCTTTGCAGTCAACTACCAAAATCACCGGACTGTCAGTTATTTCGGAAACGGAACACGCTGACCCAAGATCGTTCACGCCATCGTAAAATCCCATAACGCCCTCTATAACTGAAATATCACTGTTTTTTGCGTTTTCGTGCAGAATATACCGGATAGTATCTTCGTTACAGAAAAAACTGTCCAGATTATGCGACCTGATACCTATTATCTTTTCGTGAAACATAGGGTCAATATAGTCGCAGCCGCACTTGAATGACGTAACGTCCATACCACGTTCCGCAAGTGCTGAAAGTACAGCACATGTAACTGTGGTTTTACCGCAGCCGCTGTGCGTACCTGCTATAACTATTCTGCGCATTTTTTGAGCCTCACTATAAAAACAGGGTTTTCCGCCGACATCATTGTATAACTTCCGGTCTTATGAGTTCTTGTAACGGCAGCCTGAATTATTTCAGCGGAAAATTCCAGACATTCGCTTACGGTTTCGAGTGAAACAGCCGTCAGAACGATTTCGGCATATGGATTGAGTTTCCGGACATACGAAACTATATCAGATAATTTTCCGGAACTCCCTCCAATAAATACGCAGTCCGGAACAGGTATACCGGACGGCACATCTTCCGGAAACACGCACTTATATAAATGTACGTTATCACACGAAAATCTGCTTGTATTAATGTTTGTAAGCCTTAAAGCGTCTTCTTTCCTGTCAAAGCAGTATACCGCACCTTCCGGACACCTCAACGCCATTTCTACTGATACCGAACCAGTGCCGCAGCCTATATCCCAACAGATACTTTTTTCAGATACATTCAGTTTTGAAATAACTATGGCACGGATTTCAGCTTTAGTCATCGGGACTTTATCCCTTATGAAGTCCCCGTCATCTATTCCGGACGGAATACATTTCAGATAGTTTTCATTCCGGACAATCACCGCACAAAGTCTATCTGTTGCAATTTCCGTGAAGTCTGACGGTTTACCGGAAAGTACTCTCTCATTTTCAGAACAGAAATTTTCTCCGATATATACTTCAACGTCCGGCAGTCCGTAAGCAATAAGTCTGCGGCATATGTCTGCCGGAGTTGTTTCACCGCCCAGCAGAAAAAAACAATACTCATTCCGGACAACGTTGACAGCAATATTGTTATGCCTGCCGTGCAGACTTATGAATTTCATATTTTCCCACGACACGCCAATCCTTGAACAGAAATAGACGGGAGTTGAAATACCGCATATGATTCTGCAATCTCCGACAAGTGAGGAAAGTTTTTTAGCACCACTGAAAAAACCGCAGTCTCCCGACATCAAAACGGCTGTTTTACTTCCAGAATGGTTATTTATAAATTCCGCAATTCTTTCCGGAAGATATTCCCGAAATATCATTTTACCGGAATTTTCAAAAGGCTTCAGAATACGCTCCGCACCAACCAGAATGTCCGCCGATTCTATAACATCACGGGCTTCAGCGGTAAGAGTTTTAATGCCGTCCATACCGATTCCGACTATCCAGACCAATTTTTATACACCTCCTATAATACTTTCGATTTCGCTCAGACTGTAACCCTTTTCGGCTGGTCTTGCAAGAGTTATTATTTCCGTTCCGCACTTGCGGCAAGCTGATACTTTTTCCGGATAACCTCCTATAATACCGCTTTCTTTGGTCAGAAGAATTTCCGCACCACTGATTTTTATGTGACTGATATTCTGCTCCTCAGTGAATGCACCTTTTTCAAGTATAAGTTTTTTTTCGTCATACCCCATACCAATACACATTTCTCTTACTCCGTCCGCCGGAAGTACCCGTATCCATATTCTTTCACGGAAATTATTCACTCCGGTCAGTGCCGGAAGTTCCTTACTACCCAAAGTACTCAGAACAGTTTTGTTATTACGGTTAAGCAAATCAATTACTTCATTCATATCACTGATACTTCCGGAAATATCGGATTTTTCCCTTACAAGTCTGAGATATATGCCTGCTCCGGAAACAGCAGATTGTATATTTTTCGTTGCATCAATTGCATACGGATGGGTTGCATCAATTATGTAATGATACTTCTTACTGCGTATAAGCTCCGTCATCTGTCCTGCGTCAAGCCGTCCAGTAAGAATATTTATATATGGACTGTCCGGAAGAAGTTCCGCACCATATGAGGTTGTAACACTTATATCGGCACTGATTCCATTTCCGGCACAAAACTCTGCAAGTTTTCTTCCCTCAGTCGTACCGCCGAATATTATAATATCAGACATTTCTGTAACCTCTTGGCGTAACCATTTTTCCGTTTATAACTCTGGTATCTGAATTTCCTATAAATACGGTTGTGAACATATCAACGGAAGCTTCCGACAGTTCTCGAAGTGTCATAATTCTGCTTTCCTGACCGTCACGGAAAATATTCCTTACATATCCGCAAACGGTATCTGGCGACTTGTATTCAAGCATAATATTACAGGCTTTTTTCAGATAGTCATGACGCTTTTTAGAAGACGGATTGTACAGCACTATGGTGAAATCGGCTTCAGAAGCACAGCGTATTCTTTTTATAATTTTTTCCATAGGCGTAAGCAAATCCGACAGGCTTATTACTGCAAAATCGTTTGTCAGCGGCGAACCCAATACCGCACCGCCGCTTACAGCAGAAGTAACTCCCGATACTATCTCAACATCAACTTCCGGAAAATCAACGGACATTTCAAGAACAAGTCCAGCCATTCCATAAATTCCGCTGTCACCGCTGCACACTATCGAAACATCTTTATCAACGGCTTTATTCAAAGCTGTTCTTACACGCTCCGCTTCTCTTGTCATACCAGTTGAAATGTACTCCTTGTCAGGAAAAATCCTTTTAATCAATTCAGTATACACCGTGTACCCGACTATGATTTCACTTTTCTGTAAAGCGATTTCTGCTTCAACAGTCATACCCTGACGACTGCCTCCCCCGAATCCTACTACATATAATTTCATAATACTTTCCTCCAGAAGTCAATTATAATATTCCTTTCAGCCGCCGCAACTGTTACACCCTCTCCGAAGCTTTTCCGCATAACAAGCCTGCCGCCGGACTTTACCGCACTCCGTTCGCATACATTATCAACGCCGACCGTCTGCCGTACAAACTCCGATACCGTAAAATCCCCCTTAACGTCCGCCAGCTCCTCAGCCGTATAAAAATCCGGAGATATATTATTTTTATGACAGTATTCCGCAATGCCTTTTTCACCGGACTTTACATCAATTGTCGCAAGTCCGCATATACGCTCCGGAAGCATTCCGGCAGCAACCAGACTTTCAGAAATCCTTTTTTCAATTACCTCAACCGGAATGCCACGTTTACAGCCGATACCTATTACAATATTTTTCGGGACAAGACATAAAGTTACCGGAAATGGATTCAGGTTTTCCGAACCTATATATATACCATATTCAGTGCTTTCAGCAGAAATCTCCGGCGGGATATTTCTGCATTCATAGTCAGTCACAAGTCCGATTTTCTTTCCGTCCAGTATTGCCGAAGCTATTAATTTGGCATTATTCACATCTGTAATAATCAGGTCATTGGCTATGGCGAAACTATCCGGCGAGAATTTTTTTCCGGTATCCGTTGCGGTAGTGATTACCGGAACAGCTTTTATATTTTCCGCAATAACTTCCGCAAGTCTGTTAGCCCTGCCGATATGTCCGGACAGTACCGGAATGACAAATTTTCCGCAGTCATCAATGACTATTACAGCAGGGTCTGAAATTTTGGAAACAATACATTCCGAAATCATTCTTACTGCAATACCGCACGCACATATAAATATTATGCCGTCAGTTTCTGGAAAAATCCGTCTTACAAGATTCCGTATATCATCAAAACTTTCTGCTGAATCATCTGAATGTTTTCCGAAACAATAACGATTCACAATATGTCCGGTTTTCAGAAAATCCGCTGTTTTTTCCGACAGCAGACGACCTTTTTCGGTCAGGGAAACTATTGATATATTCATTTCCGGAACTCCGTTGTAAATGATGCGTCATACAGTTTTGATAAAGAATAGTTATCCCCTAAAAAGTCCCCGACAGTTATAAGTGCGGTTTTTGTAATATTATTTTTCCGTGCGGTTTCCGCAAGACTTCCGATAGTACAACGCATAACTTTTTCGTCTTTCCAGCTTGCTTTATAAACTATTGCCGCAGGAGTTTCCGGACTGTATCCCCCTGCAACAAGTCTTTCTGACAGTTCGTCAAGCATTCCTGTACTCAGGAATATCACCATAGTGGAATGATGTACCGCAAGTTTTTCGATGCTTTCTGTTTCCGGAACGGGTGTACGTCCTGCCATTCGGGTAATTATGACCGTCTGCGAAACGTCCGGCAAAGTGTATTCGGCTTTCAAAGCCGCCGCCGCACCGCAGAATGAACTCACTCCCGGACATACATCATACTCTATTCCCAATCCGGAAAGTCTGTCCATCTGTTCACGTATCGCCCCATATACAGAGGGGTCTCCCGTATGAAGCCGGACGGTATTTTTATTCTGAGCTTCTGCGTGTTCAATCACTTCAATAACCTGCTCCAAAGTCATATATGCACTGTTATGGATTTCGCAATCCGGTTTTGCATAGTCAAGCAGTTCCGGATTTACAAGCGAACCGGCATATATTATAACGTCCGCCTTTTCTATAAGGCGTTTGCCTCTGAGCGTTATAAGGTCAGATGCTCCGCAGCCTGCTCCCACAAAATTCACCAAAATCAATACACTTCCTTTATATGTTCAATAATATCGTCAGCACCCGAAGTTCTGACAAGTACTCCATATCTGAAAGAAAACATTACAGCAGATATTCTTACTTTGCCGTTAACCTTTGCGTCAAGATAATATCCGGCTCTTTCCGAA
>CAMWRL010000135.1 GCA_947176685.1 uncultured Ruminococcus sp.
TCAGATAGAAAAAAGGGATTTCTTAAAATATCTTATAGGAGAATTTTATGGAAGAATTTTCAATTTTCAACATCTTTACTATGATGGGCGGACTTGCTTTCTTTCTGTACGGAATGAATGTAATGTCAACCGGTCTGGAAAAGCTTACCGGAGGCAAACTCGAAATCGCTCTGAAAAAAATGACTTCAAACAAGTTTAAAAGTATTCTGCTTGGTATGGGCGTAACGATTGCTATACAGTCGTCGTCCGCAATGACTGTAATGCTTGTCGGTTTTGTCAACTCCGGTCTTATGGCTCTTGAGCAGACTATAGGCGTATGTTTCGGCTCTAATATCGGCACAACGTTTACAACTTGGATTCTGTGTCTTGGTGACATAAAGACTTCTGACGGCGGCGGTATTCTGACATTCCTCCTCAAAATGCTCAAACCGGAATCTTTTTCACCGCTGATTGCTCTTGCCGGAATAATAATGATTATGTCCTGCAAGAAAAACAAACACAAGGATATAGGACGTATCCTCGTAGGATTTGCAATACTTATGACCGGTATGACGCTTATGTCAGATTCAGTTGACCCGCTGGCACAGTCTGAGGACTTCAAAAAAATCCTCACTGCTTTTGAAAATCCTGTTCTCGGCGTACTTGTCGGAACTGCTTTCACCGGAATAATCCAGAGTTCAGCCGGTGCAATCGGTATTCTTATGGCGTTTTCCAAAGCCGGTGCACTTACTTACGGAATGGCACTCCCGATTATCATGGGCTGTAATATAGGTACATGCGTTACTGCGCTCCTTTCAACCGTAGGCGTAAGCAAAGATGCCAAAAGAGTAGCATGGACTCATATACTTGTAAAAATTATCGGTACTGTAATAATGCTGCCTTTTATAATGATTCTGCAATCTGCCCTTAATCTCAGCATTTTCAATGAAACAGTCGGCTATATCGGAATCGCTACAATGCATACTATTTTCAACGTTGTAAATACTATAATGTTCCTGCCATTCACAAAACAGCTTATCCGGCTTGCCCATATCGTTGTACGGGACGGAAAAGAAACTGAAGTTGACTCCAGAAGAACTCTCAAGGGTCTGGACGAACGTCTTCTCAAAACCCCCAGCGTGGCTGTACAGACATGCCGTTCAGCTACTATCGAAATGGCTGACCTCACTAAGGAAACCATTAAAAAAGCTCTTGGCATAATTCTGCAATATGATGCGGCGGAGGCTGAATCCATTATCGAAAACGAGGATATTATTGACGGTTTTGAAGACACTATAAACGGCTATCTTCTCAAAATCTCAAAGAGCAGTATTACCGGAAGCGACAGCCGTATGGTTTCCAAAATGATGCACTGTATAGGCAACTTTGAAAGAATTTCCGACCACGCTGTAAATCTGGTTGAATCAGCTCAGGAAATCCACGACAAGAAAATAAGTTTTTCTGACGAATGCATGAACGAAATAAAAATTATTACTGATGCTGTTTCGGAAAATATTGACCGTGCATTTGAATGTTACAATCTCAATGACCTCAGAATCGCCCACAAGGTTGAACCGCTTGAAGAAGTCGTGGACAACCTCAGTATTGAACTTAAAAACCATCATATCAGACGTTTGCAGAATGACGAGTGTACAGTTGAACTAGGTTATATCTTTCAAGATATTCTCACAAATCTTGAAAGAATTTCCGACCACTGCTCAAATATAGCGTGTATACTCATTCAGACCGACGAAAAAACAAAGTTTCACACATACCTTGCGGACGTTAAGGAAAATGATGCAGCTTTCCATGACGAGTACAGAAAATATGCTGAAATTTATTTCTCACGCCTCAATACTGCCAAAATTCAATAACATAAAAAAAGTACAGCTTTTATTGGCTGTACTTTTTGATTTCGGGTCAGTCTTTTTCAATGGGTATCCATATCTGAGATTTATAGTCGGGACTAATCATATTTCCTTCCGGATATGCTTCAATATCCATTTCGTAAGTGGGTTTATATTCAGATGTCGGGAAAAATTCTGCACAAAGTTCATGCCATAATTTCTGAATGGCTTCTGGCATTGCTCCGGTACATTCTGCAACAATCCATGTGCGTGACGGAATTTCGCTGACAGTATAGCCCTCCGGAATGATTACATTTTCGTCACACTCAACGGCTATTGAATAGTCAAAAGTTTCGCTGTCGGTGTGGTTATGACCATAGCAGATACCGAAAATATGCGTTTTATCGGACGCATTTTTCAAAAGAGTTTCAATAATTCCGGTTTTGTGTGCCTTGTCCCAGAAATCCGGAATTGTGTTGATGTCCTGTTCTCCGATAACAGAGTGGGTTTCAGTTTTGCTTAAAACTTTGAATGACTTTTTTTCGACAATACTATAATTCATTGTATTACCGCCTTTCAGAATAATTTTAACACTCAGTCGGGAAAATGATTTCAGTTCTGAACCGTTGCGCCGTGCTTCCGATGGGGTTATGCCGTGAAATTTCGTAAACGCCCTTGTGAAGCTTTCCGGAGATTCATAGCCGTATTTCAGCGCAACATCTATTATTTTCGGTTTTGCGGAAAAAAGCTCACTGCCGGCAAGGGAAAGCCTTCTGCTGCGGACATATTCGCCGACTGTCATTCCGCACAATGCGTTGAAAATCCTCTGAAAATAAAACGCCGAACAATATGCCTGTGAGGCTATTTCAGAAATTTCAAGTCTGTCCGTAATGTGATTTTCAATGTAGTCAAGTGCATTCTGTATACCGTTTATCCAGTTCATATTGATTTCCTCCCTGAATGTGATTACATTATAGCATAATCTGAATATTTTTTCCTGATATTATGTGCCTTTGTGTGTCATAAAAAAAAGCAGCTTTTTACAGCTGCTTTTTTTATCAATAATATGTTACTGTTCCTGCCGGAAACTCGCTTATTCTGCCTAAAAGATAATGCTGCATTGTTACAGCATCAGCAATGCTTACAGTACCGTCATCGTTTACATCTGCGGCTGCCTTGTCTTTTCTTGTAAGAAACTCATTATTTACAACCATCTGTTTGATGCGTACAAGGTCAAATACATCTATCCGCATATCTGAATAAACGTCGCCGACCAGTATAGTCACATCAACATCTTCGCCGCCTGTATAAGTTTCAGTCGGTTCTTCGCCCTCGCCGCTGAATACTCTTACAAAGTCCACTGAACCGTTAAAACCGTTTTTACCGTTATTGTCCGCACCTATTCTGTAAGCACCATTTTCAACAGCGTCCGCAATGTCGCACGGATTTATTGTTATTTCACCCTCTGCAACGGTTTTTCCGTCAACAATTATTTTTCCGCTGCCGCCGTCAAGAATAACACGTACTTTAGCCCATTTTCCCTTATATATAGAATCGCTTGCTGTAAGGGTTTCTGATTTGCCATTAAGCATAAACTCTGCTATAAAACTATTTCCGTCTGCTGTCAGCTTTATATGTGAGTTATCGTCACCGAAAAATAAAACTGTTCCGTCCCCCCTGTTAAGAATTGCCGTCTGAATGTCAATATCTTCGGTATATAACACACTCTTGTCAATGTCCGCAAAATTATTTCCGCCAAATGTAAGCACGCCGTTTGCAGATGTGCGATTGTCTTCCAATAATGCACCATAGTTCATACAATAAGTTGAACTGTATCTGTCCTCAAAACTCAATGTATTTTTTCCGTCAAAATCGTATGCATACATGAGCTTATCTGTATACGGTCTGCTGTCTGAATAAGACTGCGCACTCGTCCAGCCGTAAGAAGTTCCCTTTGAGATAGTTTTTCCGCTGTCGTCATAATAGTCACCGTCAACAACGCCCTGTCCGGAAATCACACCATCTGCCATTACAAACGCCATACCCTTTGCAACCGCATTGCCCGACATCTTTGTGTTGCCGTATACACAGGCACTTTCTATAACTTTAGCACTTTCGCTGACGTTGGAACGTCCCATAACCATTGCCGTATCATCAACACGGGCGTTTCCGGAAACCACAGCGTTTTCCGCAACTATCGCATAACCGCTTATTACAGCGTTATCCATAACCGTTGCGCTGTCCTGTACCACTGCATAGTCTTCTATACGGGCATTTCCTGAAACTTTAGCATTACCCATAACTTTGGCGTTCGCACCTACGTAAACACTATCGGCAACGTTCGCACTGTCCGAAACAAGTCCGCCGCCGTTTGCGTGAACGTGGTAACTATCCCATGGACTGTTTTTTACAGTTCGCTTTACTGTCGAAACGCCATCACTGAACGTTACAGAATACGGGTAGCGTTCCTTACTGCTGAATGGCACATTACTTTCGGAAAACTCTGAATTATCGTCATAAATTCCCGGTAAACCGCATTTTGTGATTTTGTCAAGGTCGGGAGTTGCAATTACTGCAAGATATTCTGTGCCGCCTGTACTGTTCCAAGTTACTGTTTCGTCGGCACTGAAAAGCTTGGAATATTTACAGCTTCCGTCTGCCGACTGCTGTACTATGCAGGCTCTCCAGTCCGCACCGTCAATATCCGTTCCGGCGTTGAGAGTAACCGACCGTTCACCGCTTTCCGAAACAATCGGAATTATGTTTATTCCGGCAAACTGCGGCGCTCTTTCGGTTGGTACGGAGTACGTGTTTGACTTTCCGGAAACTTTGTCCGGCATTGTGTAAATCTGCTGCCAGTTCCACGAACCAGATTCCAGAAGTTCATTAAGCCTTGCACGGTAAGCGTCACCTTTCTTAAAATCCAGTCCGGCTATATGTGCCGCATACATTCCTAACGTTTCCTTTAAGTCGGCTGGTGCAAGCCTTTCAACCTGTTCAAATGGATATTCGTCCGGCTGACCCTCCTGCAAAAGTTTCTTTACAAAATCAGCTCCGTAACCTTCAAGATTGTCGGGATTCTCCGTAAGATACTGGAAAAACGCCCACGATGCATAATAATCCCGTCCGCACGGAAATGTGAAGTTGAGATTTTTCATATAGGTTTCAAAAAAGTCTGTACCGTGACCCGTTTCATCATTGGAATAATCACTATAAAGATACTGTTCTCTGTACCAGTTGCCGATAGCTTCCCACCATGCGTAGGAGTATTTATTGTTGTTCCACGCACCTTGATGTGCTGTCATTACGTGACCGAACTCGTGCGGAAATACCCATGACGGCGGATTATACTGCATTGA
>CAMWRL010000136.1 GCA_947176685.1 uncultured Ruminococcus sp.
TCACCTGACAGCGTAACAAGCCAGTCATAATTTATCTGCATAATGTCCGGTTCAGAGCCGCCGCCAATCTGAGTGTTGATTTTTTCCTGCCAGCCGTCCCAGCCGCCGTATTCGGCTTTTATTTCGATGTCAGGATGCAGGACGTTCCATAATTCTATGGCTTTGAGAGTAGCTTCGTGACGGTCGTCACCGCCCCACCACGAAAAACGCAGAGTGCATTTGTCGATACTGTTGTCCGGTGCAGTCTTTTCCAGTGGTTCACGCCCACACGCAGAGAGAATAAAAGTACATAATATGGGAATAAGGATTTTTTTCATACCAAAAACTCCCTCTGAAAATATAATGATATGTTTACATTATAATATATTTTTCCGGAAAAATCAACCCCCGTACATTGTACGTCATTATTCACAAATCAGATGACATTATTTTGTTTAAGTATACAAAAATAAAATCCGGTCTGACTAAAAATATTTACAACAGAACATTCCCGTTTTAAAGTGCCGTATTCAGAACGGAAGTATATATTTTGTGCATTATATATAAAAATTCTTTCTATAAAAGTCCGTAGTATATGCACTTTTTGCCGTCGGAAAACTCTCTGCAAGGAGAATATTTTTCGCTGACATATTGCAAAATTCAGCAGAATATGCTATAATATGAATCAATGAAAGGAGTGATTCATATGAACGTACTGTTATGGGCTGCTGCGGTAATAGTGTTCGTTATATTGGAAATAATTACGGTACAGCTTGTATCTGTATGGCTTGCGGCAGGTGCTTTTATAACTATGATTGCAGCTTACTTTACAGACATCGGTCTGACCGGACAATTTGCGGTATTTGCAGTCAGTTCCGCAATACTGCTTGCCGTAAGTTTTCCGCTTATGAAAAAATCCCGCAAGAAGGGATATATCCCCACAAACTCGGAACTCAATACAGGCAAGCAGGCTGTTGTCATTGAGGAAATAAACACACGTTCCGGCACTGGTCGGGTAACTCTCAGCGGTGTTGACTGGAAAGCCGTTTCAGATGAAATCATTCCGGTTGACAGCATTGTTACAGTAAAGGCAGTTGACGGAGCTAAACTAATCGTTATACCGGAGGTAATTTTATGACATCAATCATCATACTTACAGTTATTATCGTGCTGATAATATTCTTCATAAGCTGTATCAGAATCGTTCCGCAGGCTCACGTATTCGTTGTCGAACGTGTTGGCTCTTTCCACGCCGAATGGCAGACTGGTATACATTTCCTTTTGCCTTTTACCGACAGAATAGCCGGAAAAATTTCCATCAAGGAAAAAGTGGTTGATTTCAAACCTCAGCCCGTTATCACCAAGGACAACGTAACTATGCAGATAGATACAGTCGTATTCTACCAGATTACAGATGCAAAACAGTATACTTACGGCGTTGAAAATCCTTTGCAGGCTATCGAGAATCTTTCCGCAACCACTCTCCGCAACATAATAGGCGAGCTTGAACTTGATGCAACGCTTACGTCAAGAGACGTTATAAACAGCAAAATAACTGCTACTCTTGACCAGGCACCAGACCGCTGGGGCATTAAGGTAAATCGTGTCGAACTCAAAAACATACTGCCGCCGCGTGAGATTCAGGACGCTATGGAAAAACAGATGAAAGCCGAAAGAGAACGTCGTGAAAAGATTTTACAGGCTGAGGGTGACAAGAAGTCCCAGATACTCGTTGCAGAGGGCGAAAAGGAGTCCCAGATTCTGAGGGCGCAGGCTAAAAAAGAATCCGCAATACTTGAAGCAGAAGCCGAAAAACAAGCTATGATTTTACGTGCGGACGCAGCAAGGGAAAAGAAAATCCTCGAAGCTACCGGTGAAGCCGAAGCTATAGCATTGGTGCAGCAGGCACTTGCCGAAAGTCTCGTAAAACTCAATAACTCATCTCCGAATGAACAGGTACTCAAACTCAAAGCTCTTGAAGCTTTCGGAAAAGCCGCAGACGGTAAGGCAACCAAAATAATAATCCCGAGTGAAATTCAGGGACTTGCCGGACTTGCAACCAGTCTTGCCGAAACTTCCGGAAAAGCTGATATGTGACATTTTTTGTATAATTATCACAATACGTCTGTGATATTTTGTCAAATATGCCAATTGAAATTTCTTCCGTTATATGGTATAATATAGTAGCAGATTATATCAAGGGGGAATTTTTATGAAATGTCTCGTTATAGGTCTTGCCTTAAATATGATTTCCGGAGCTACCTCGTCAAATGTAGGCTCAAACTCGGTTTTTACAACCAACGGCGATGTAAGCTGGTCTCAGACAGTGATTTCAGGTGACGCAAACAAGGACGGTGCAGTTAGTATTGCTGATGCCATAATCTTACAGAAATATCTCGACAATAATACAGACAGCTGTGATAATCTGGACTTTTCCTGTCTCGATATGAACTGTGACGGCGTGATTGATGTATTTGATATGGTAATTATGCGGCAGTCCATAATAAATCCGGAAAATATCACTTCACGCACTTACTCGGTCGATATTATGAAATCTTCTGAAAATCCCGTCCAGCCTGAAAAAATCATAGCCAATACTGACGAACTTTCTTTCTATCTTTCGGAAATAATGACCGACTCCGCTGAAATACAGTCGTATCTTGACCGTTATGACAGCACTTTCTTTGAGGACAATAACCTTGTTCTTGCAACTTTCATTCAGGAACGTGGCAGAGGTGTTTATTATAATGTTTCTGGTACGGGCAGAAACACTGTAAATCAGAATGCACGGAGTGCAGGTATGCCGTCAGAAGAAATATATCTCACTATTTCTGCAAAGTATGACAATTATCGTCCTCTTTATCCTCTGACAAATACTCCGCTGCTGATACAGGCAACTGTACCGAAGTCTTTCAGCAATGACGACAGTATCTCATACTGCTTTGATATGAACGAAGATGTATCCAATACAACATCACATATCTATCTTTCGCCGGACGGCTCAAAGGAACTTACTATAACTCAGGAAACTTTAGGCGATTTCAGCGATATAAGGGTTTTCGTGAGAACAAGCAAAATTTCTTACAGAGCATTGACTTTCCTTATCGGCTACGGCAACAAGCCCTTTACAGATGACGGAGAATGGCAAGACAACGTTTTCACCAACGGCTCAACCTACAGTATTACGTGGCTTGATGATTCAATAATACTCGACCACCAGATTGAAGGTAATGAATGGGAAAAAGTCCTCGTATCATTTGACGGCTCAACAGTCAAGAGCGAATACTATACAAAATAATTATTTCAGACATACTTTCGGGTATGTCTGTTTTTGTGCAATATACACAAATTACCCCCCCGTTTTCGGTCAAAATGACGATTGACTTTTGTTGATTTATACTGTATAATATTGGAAACGATATAAAAAAACTTTTCCCACAAAAACGGAGGTAAACATGAAAAAATTATTAAGTACACTGCTTTGTCTGTCTGCAATCACGGGTATTATCCCCACAAGTGCCGGCGCAGTTTCAGAACCAATCTACATTGAGGACGGTGCTGAAAGCTGGTCTAAGACTGTCATTTCCGGAGATATAAACGATGACGGAAAGTTAAGTATTGCTGACGCTGTTATACTTCAGCAGTGCCTTATGAACAGCTATTCTCCTGATGACTTTGAACTTGACGAATCAAGGCTTGATGTCAATTTTGACGGCGTTTTTGACGCTTTCGACCTTATACAGATGAGACAGAACATTCTTGACCCTGAAAACGCTCCCCGTCAGGAATGGGCGATAGATATTCTTCAATGTGAGGGATTCCCCGATGACGAAACAGCGGTTGTTATCACCAGTCATCAAGAAATGATTAAATATCTTGCTACTTTCATGGAAGATGTTGATATGCGTGAAATAATGAAATACAATCTACGCTATGATTATAAATTTTTCGAGGAAAACAACCTTATTCTCAAGCCTTTCAGACAGGAACGTGGAAACGGCATTTTCTACGAAGTTGCAGCCGCAGGAAGAATGAATTACGCTGACGAAGACGTAACTTTCAATGGTATACTTTTCTTAATCAATCCAAGTTACGAACAGGAAAAATCTCTTTATCCTGTTACAAATGCTCCAATGCTTGCACAGATAGCAGTCCCGAAGTATCAGTGCGTTGACGGCGATGAGGCAGGATGTCTTGATATTTCACACATTTTCGCACCCGATATATCGTCATATTCGTACACATCACCGGACGGCGAAACAGAATTATATGTCACTCAGGAAGCTTTCCTGCTTGGCGGAAGTGTAGACCTTTACCTCAAAAATCCGGACGGTTCTTTCACACCACTTACTTACCTCTCTACTGACGATGGCTGCTGTCCTTTCAACGACAAAGGCGAATGGTTTACTGACAATGACGGAAATTCAGTATTCGGCGACAGAGAAAACTTCACTATCACCTGGAAAGACAACGGCGTTATTATTGACCACAGATTTGAAGGCGATTTATGGGAAAAGAAAGGCGTTACATTTGACGGAGAAGTAACTGAATATCCCACATATAACTACAGTTACGTAAAATGGAGAGAAGAAGAATACGAAATATTTAACAACCACGTCTACAAGTCCCCTGACGGTGAACACGCACTCTATATAGAGCAGTATGGAGATTCCAAATCAGTGTATGGACCTCATACAAAGATTGAGATATCACAGAAAGCCTCAGACGGAAGTTGTAAATTAGCATCGACTACTTATGTAAGCAGTATTGAGCGTGGTATATATGCTGACTGCTTCTATCCATTCGACCAGAATCTCACAGAATGGAGCAAGGACGATGAAGGCAATGACGTTATTTCCAATATTTCAGAAACAACAGGTGAGCCTACTTTCAGACTTACATGGAAAGAAGACTGCGTTGTGGTAGAATATATCAGAGGTTACAATCCTTATCCCCCCACCAGCGGATATTCATGGGAATCAACTACAATAAAATATGAATAATAAAAACAAGAACGGCTGAAATATGCCGTTCTTTTTTATGCAGGAATTTTTTCCAAAAAAATTGTTGTTTTGTGAATTTTTTTTGTAGTCTGGGACGATTTGAAAGTTTTTTTGAAAATCCTTGTTTTTTCCTATTGCATTTGGCAGAATGATGTTGTATAATTA
>CAMWRL010000137.1 GCA_947176685.1 uncultured Ruminococcus sp.
AGCGTCAAGATAAATCTGCTGAGTTGCCGGAATGATTATTACACGTACATTCTTTGCACACTGTCTGCCTTTCATAATTTCGGCGGCTTCCTGTAAGTCTTCAAGTCTGCCGTTTGTGCATGAACCGATTACAACCTGATTTATCTCAATGTCCCCGAACTGGTCAAAAGTCTTAGCGTTTTCCGGAAGATGCGGGAAAGATACAGTCGGTTCAATTTCGGAAAGATTTATATCAATAACTTCGTCATAAACTGCATCTTCGTCTGCCTTGTAAACAACAGGTTCTTTTGCACCGTGAGCCTTTATATATTCAAGCGTTATGTCATCAACCTCAAAAATGCCGTTTTTAGCACCGGCTTCAATAGCCATGTTTGCAATACAGAGACGGTCGCTCATACTGAGTGAGGACAGCCCCTCGCCTGTAAACTCCATTGAACGGTACAAAGCACCGTCAACACCGATTTTTCCGATAATGTGAAGTATAACGTCCTTGCCGGAAACGTACTTACGGAGTTTTCCTGTAAGATTGAACTTTATAGCGGACGGAACTTTGAACCACGCTTTACCGATAGCCATTCCGCAAGCCATGTCAGTTGAACCGACACCCGTTGAAAAAGCTCCCAATGCGCCATAAGTACAGGTATGCGAGTCCGCACCGATTACGACGTTGCCGGAAGTAACAAGTCCCTGCTCCGGCAGAAGTGCGTGTTCAATACCCATTTTTCCCACATCATAGAAGTGTGTAACTTCCTTTTCGCCGCAGAAGTCACGGCACATCTTGCACTGTTCAGCGGCTTTGATGTCCTTATTGGGTGCGAAATGGTCCATAACCATTGTAACCTTGTCCTTGTCGAATACGCTTTCTTTGTTGAGCTTTGCAAACTCCTTGATAGCTACCGGAGATGTTATGTCATTTCCCATAACCAAGTCCAGATTTGCAAGAATAAGCTGTCCTGCCTGAACTGTTTCCAGTCCTGCGTGAGCCGCAAGGATTTTTTGAGTCATTGTCATACCCATTTTATATCATTCCTTTCAGATTTTTTATAATAAACTTCTTTATGAAGTTATTGTTTGTGTATTCTTATATAACTGGTGCAGTCAGTTCAATGTGATTGCCTTCTGAATCAATAAATTCAACAACCCAGTTTCTGCCGATTTTCGTCAGCGGAAAACATAATTTCATATTCCGGATTTTTTTATTGAGAGTTTCCACACTCTCAACGCTTATACTTGGCAGACAGTTACTTCCGAAATCATGTTTTTCACCTGTTTTTTCATAGGCAAACAACCCGAACCGAAAGCCGTTTACATCAAAAACACTGTATATGTCGTCTTTTTCTGTAACCTGCCGTTCAAAAAAGTCCTCATAAAATGCAACTGCTCTGTCCATGTCCTTGACGCATATATATAACGACCTAATATTGAAATTCATTTTATTTTCTACTAATCGGACAACTTGCTGTTATCGAAAAATTCAACAAGTATTTCCCTTGTGTAATAATAAAGACTGTAAAATAAATCTTCCGGAAAAAGACTGACTATAAACTCGTCAACATCAATAATGTCTTCTTCGTCGTCATCTTCATCATATTCGGGGTCAAGGTTGAACCCCTCCGGAAGCAGATACTTGTCGTTCAGAATATCCGACATATTTTCCAGAGGTTCAGCGTGTTCCATTTTTTCAGCATCATTGCATATTTCCAGATAATATCCGAACTCGTCCGACAGTTTATCCGCAAGCCACTTTGCCGCCGGACTGTCCGTCTGCTTTGCCTTTTTGCAGATTCTTACCAGAAAAACAACCGCAAACGGTGCGGGCGTAAACAATGTTGACTGATGTTCAAAGTCTGAAATACTGTTCCACGCCTTTTTTACTTCGTCAAGGTCTTTCATTTCATCAAGAATCCTGAGATATTCGGGATATTTTTCAGCCTTGTCATAAGCTGTAACCATTCTGTGCCACGGAATATCACTGATATTCAGGTTATCTATATATCTTCTTTCACTGCCCATGAATTAAATCTCCCATCAATAATTATTTTAGTATAGTAAACTATGCTGTGTTCATAATCTGCCTCAAAACATAATTCATAGTAATAGTTTGGTAGCAAATATTTATCTTCAAGCATTTCTGCAAAATCAAGTATCGGTTCTCCGTGGGGAAATTCGTATACCCTATAATCACAGGCATCAAGAATCCATTCAAAAGTATGCTGAATTTCTTTCACAAGCCATTCAGCCTCCGGAGTATGAATATTTTCCGCTTTTTTCAGCAGTCTTTTAAAGAAAATCATTACAAACGGCAACGGTTGATAAAGTGAATCCTGATGTTCAACTTCTTCCATGATACCATAAAAAGCCTCATCCATTTCTTCAATACTCTGCATTTTTTCCAGAACACCGAAAAACTCCGGAAACTTTTCCGCTGTACCGTATGCCGTGACCATTCTTTCCCACGGAATATCCTCAATTCTAAGGTTTTTAATATATTCTTTCATAAAAATCACCTCCTGATATACATTACTTCCCGTACTTCTTTTCCGCCGATTATATTATCCATATGCTCTCCGCTGAAAATAAATCCATTCTTTTCGTAAAATCTTCTTGCCCTGAAATTTTCCTCAAGCACCCACAATATTATGGACTTATATCCCATTTTTTTCAGTTCTGTAACCGCTCTGTCAAGCAGACATTTTCCAAAACCTTTTCCGGTATACTCAGGCAGAAAATATATAGATACGATTTCACCATAATTGCTGTACTTTTCCCACCTCGAACGGCAAAAACTACAAGTCCCGATTATCTGACCGTTTTCTGTCGCAACAAGATTGCACATACCTTTTCTGTTAACGCTTTCTGCCCACCGACCAGCCGGAATACTGTCAAGATAATCCTGCGGTAACATTCCCTTATATGCGAATTTCCAGCTTTTTTCATAAACACTGCTTAACTCATACAAATCATCTTCTGATGACAAGTATCTGATTTCCATAATAATTCACCTGCTTTTTTATTTCAGCCGAACATCACCGCAAATACAGTCAAAAGAATCTGAATCAATATAATGCCTGCTCCGGTTTCCTCACCAAATACCATAGTCAGCCTCCTTTCAGCCGTTTTTGTTTGTTTTTCTTACAAAGATTTATTTTCCATATTCATACAGTAAGTTCAATTTCGTTACCTTCCGAATCAGCTATACAGCTTTCATAATATCCGTCACCGGTTGTACGGGGTTCGCTTATGACCGTGTAACCGTCTGCCTTTAATTCCGCTGTCAGACGGTCTACTTTTTCAGCACTTCCCAGACTGAACGCAATATGTGCATAGCCCATTCTTTTGGAATCTTTTATGCTGCTGACCTGCGGCTTGTTCATTATTTCAAGCCTTGCGCCGTCTTCAAACGACAGAAAATATGACCTGAAATCAGTTTTTTTATTATGGTATATGTTGTTAGGTACGGCATTGAAATATTTTACAAAAAAGTCTTTTGCCCTTTCCAAATCAACGACATACATAGCAATGTGTTCAATTTTCATTATATTTCTCCATTAGCCCCTTAATATTTACAGTCCAGTAATCTTTGTAGGCATATCCGTCATGTGTACCAATCATAAAATATTCTGATTTGGAAAACCCGAATTTTTGTACTGCCTTTATTCTTTCAACAGCATATACAGGAACTTTTGTTATTATTTCAGTACAATCAAACATTTCAAAAGCCGGAGGAACTATAACTGACAGAATATCAAAAAGAATATTTTCCTTTTCATAATCACTTTTTACGTCAAGACGCAAAACACCATAACCGTCAAATTTGTCATTTGAATTACGGCGAAACAATTCAACCGTACCAACAGCTTTATTTAAAGATTTATCCATTACAGTAAATCTTACAAAATATCTCTCACGATAGGAAAACAACCAGAACTTAACAGCTTCAAGCATTTTTTCTTCTGTAGGATAATAGAAATTATCACCGTTGCAGTTGTCGCTGTTGAAAAACGGCAGTGCATTCTTATCACTGTATACTTCAAGCAGGTCTGAAACGTTTGTTTCCTCAACAAATCTAAGCAGATAATTTTCATTTTCAAACACGGGACACTTTTCATATACATCTGACATAAAATACACCTCAAAAAAATATATATCTATTTATTTGAATAATATCCATATTCAAGCAATTTTTTAACCATACCAACAGTTACATTATACAGATATTCGCAAAAGTCTTTTGCCTCAAAACGCATAACTTTTTCAATATCCTGAGCAGCTACGGTTTCAGCGTCAAAACTAAACATTTCTTCGTGGTCAATAATGTATATTCCGCAATCGTTGTTGTTCTCGTCAAACTTCATGCAGAACAGACAACCACACTGATTATCCCAACTAAATGGCAGATAACCAAATTTTATCATCAGTTCATTGTAAGCATTATAAATTCCGCCCATTTTACGTACTGGTGAGTTTTCAGAAAGATTTCTTTCAAAGTCCCACAAGTGATAATATGATGTATAATAGGCTCTCAGAGGGTCGGGCAGACGTATTCCTATTTCTTTTTCAAGTTCTGCAATGTCCTCTTCTGTAACGTCAGACGGTATCATTTTCCATGTTCTCAGTTTCAGGTCTTTGTATTCGGTGTCAACAACTTCACCGGTAAACATTCCGTCAGGGATTTTAATATCTCCGACAATCTGTATTTCATATTTATTATGAATTTTGAGAAGTTCATAATATTCGTCAAGGATTTTTTTGATTTCAGTACGATATTCTTCAACAGATTTATTCATGTTATCTCCTTTCCGGACGCTGGAAAACGTTCATATAATATTTACAACGCAGAACTGTCAATTCCATCAAAGATAAATTCTGCTGTTTCTTCATCATAATATAAATGAACGTCCAAGCCTAAATAATCATCTTTATGCCCTAAATCAGTGCCGATAAAAGCAGTCTGGACGGAAAGATAATCCATATCTTCAATATCTATAAAATTTATTTCACTTATATACCACTCACCAGTAAGAAAACATTTTCGTGGAAACATATCCTCATCATCATTACATAAATCTTCGGTATTTATATATGATGTAATTTCCTTTTCTGTTATTGCCATTATAG
>CAMWRL010000138.1 GCA_947176685.1 uncultured Ruminococcus sp.
TATTGAAGGCGTTCTTGAATCTTCCGCCCCTGCTGTAACATCCGAAACCGTTCTTATTTCGATAGCTGCCGGAATCAATGATGACTTTATAGCAGGCAAAACCCGTCCTGATGCCAAAGTCATTCTGGTTATGCCCAACACTCCCCTGCTCATCGGTGAGGGAGCTTCAGCACTTTCCCATAACGATGCGGTTACTGACGAGGAGTTTGAAACGGTACTGAATATATTCCGCCTCTGCGGTAAAGCCGCCGTTATCTCAAAGGACAAAATGAAAGAAATTATCGCACTCAACGGAAGCAGTCCGGCATTTATCTATCTTTTCGCCAAAGGCTTCATTGACTATGCCGAAAAAGTCGGTATTGACAAAACAGCCGCAACGGAACTTTTCACCCAGAGCCTTATCGGTTCAGCAAAAATGATTACTGATTCCGGATATACTATTGATGAACTTATTAAAATGGTATCTTCCCCCGGAGGCACTACCCTTGCCGGACTTGACCGCCTTTATGAGGGCAACCTTACCGGCATTGTCGGCAGCTGCTGCGAAAGCTGTACCCAGAGGGCTTACGAACTTTCAAAATAAGTCATAACTTCCGGACGAGCCGCATATTCTGTTATATAATACATAACAGAAAGGCAAAGCTTTTTATGAAAAATAAAAATTATCCTGAGCAGGACAACAGAAGTAAAGGTTTTATTATATTATTTATGACTGTTGCCGCCGGAATACTTATCGGTGCGGTTTACTGTACCAGATACAACGCCGCAAATCCGTGGATTCACCAGTACTTTCTGCCGGAGTACTCCGGAAATACTGTATATGAAGTTTTCCGGAATACTTTTGTATCACTTGCGGCGTTTACTGTAACGGCGTTTCTTATCGGACTGTCGGCATTCGGACAACCTGTCGGAGTGCTTATGCTTCTGTACCGTGGCTTCGGAATAGGTATTGCAGCAGCTTCGGCGTACCTGTCAAAGGGTCTTCACGGTATACCGACAGTATTTATACTGATTCTGCCGGAATGTACCGCCGCCGCAATAATTTCCGTACTTGCCGTCCGTGAACTTATGCGCCTGTCAAAATCAATGTTTATGTTTATTATTTCAGACTCTTACCATACAGACAAGTCTTTTAAACTGTACTGTCTGGAATTTATTGTACTTATAATAGCCTCACTTCTTGTCGCAGTCCTTGCAACCGTATTAAACTATATCTTTTCGGGACTGCGATAATTTTTATCAAAACCGAAACGGAGGATTTTTAAAATTGTCGATATTTTCAAATGACTTTGAAAGCAGAGGAGCAGGAATAGATTTATCTGCCCCCCGAAAAAAAGGAATACGGCTTTTCTTTGAGATTTTTTTCCGCAAATTCTGGAAACTCATTGAAGTAAATATGCTGTACTTTGTTTTTTTTATACCGGTTTTTCTTATACTTGCGTCACTTGCGTTCATAAAGAATACTGCTGTTTCGCGTGTATGCGCCGGAATTTCTTTGATACTCTTTGTAGTCTGCATAGGTCCTGCAACCGCAGGAATGACAAAAGTTATGCGCAACTTTATACTGGAAAAGCACTCCTTTATAGTAAACGACTTTTTCAGGGCTTTCAGAACGAATTTCAAAAAAGCCTCAATTGTAGGATTTGTTGACTGTCTCATAATACTTTCCGTGTATGCGTCATTCATAGTATATCCTATGCTCGTGAAGCAGACAGGAACAATGTTAATGTATATTCCTATGGTGATAACTTTCAGTTTAGCGATAGTGGTCGCTATGATGAACTATTATATTTTCCTTATGATGATTGCGACAAATCTTTCATTTACAAGTCTTGTCAAAAACTCTTTTGCTCTTGCTTTTGTGGCACTGAAACAGAATGTTATAAGCTTTATTATAACGGCGGTTACGGCAGTGGGTATGTTTTTTCTGTACTGGAACTTGAGTTTCAGACCGCTTTTCCTGATGCTGATACCGTTTGTGCCTGCGGCTTTCCTGAACTTCACTACCTGCTTCATAAGCTATCCGGTAATCCAGAAGTTCGTAATCAATCCGTACTATACCAGCATCGGCGAAGTAAATCCCGAACTTATTGACGACTCCCCCTCAGAGGAAAAAATCTTTCAGGATATGGGCGGTAAGGAAAAGCCTATAGAAAAACGCAGAAAATCCAAAGGAAAAAGAATTTCATAACTGTACAGCGGCTTTTTCATTTCCGGAAAAAGCCGCTTTTTTTATAAAAAGACCTCCGTTACAGATAATTCTGCATACAGAGGTCTTTTATAGTTATTTAATCAGTGCCTGTCTCATAAGACAAAGGTCAAATACATCAAGTACGTTGTCTGAATTGAGGTCAGCGGCTTTCCAGTCCGGAAGCTCTGTTTCCGATACTGAAAGAAGCCATTTTTCCAGAAGAATCAAATCTGCTGTATTCAACTTTCCGTCCTTGTTGACATCTCCGACTGTTATTTTTTCGGGTTTCTTTTCAGTTGAGATGTTCCACTTCTGACAATTACTGTTGGTACTTCCCCACTGCTGAACGTTTGCACCGTTTTCAGTTTTTGCGCCCTCAACTTCCACAAGGCACTTGTCCTTTGAAGTGTGCGTCAGAATACTGTACGAGCCGTCAATATTCTTTGTGAACCTGAAAAGCTGTGAACTGTTCTTTGATGAATAAGGAGCTATATAAATGTTTCCTCCGTCAGCAGAACTTCCGGCTTCAAGAGCATAGTTTTCGTCCTGCAATGAGCGAATCCAGTAATAGTTGCCTGAACCGAATGATTTAAGTACCCATTTCTGACAGTCATAACCGTTGGCAGTCCATTGTTGTACGTTGGTGCTGTCTTCCATAACACCGCCGGCAACTTCCATAACCATACCCGAGTTAGCGTTTTCAAAAATATATACAACATCTTCATTCATTGTACAGCCAACGTCTGCTACGGGTTCTAATATCCAGTTCTGACATTCTGCGTTGTTTGCCTCCCACTGCTGAACATTTGCACCTGAATTTTTGTCAGCATCGGCAACTTCAATAACTGATTTTCCATTGGAAACTCCCGTGTATATCCTGTAACTTCCGTCAGCGTTCTTAACAAGCATAAACTGCTGGTTTTTACCGCCGTTGTACTGGTAAATATCAACGTTTGTACCGTTGGCAGTTTTCTTTCCTGCAATGTCAAGTACATAAGTTCCGCCGTCACCTACGCAGGAAGCAATATAATAATAACCGTTTCCGGCATTGAACATCTTCCACATATCGTGTGCGGACTGTCCGTCACTTCCCCATTGCTGAACGTTTGCGCCGTTTGCGGCTTCTGCTCCGGAAACCTGCATATAAAGACCTGAATCAGCGTTCTTTATACGGAAAGTCTCGCCGTCATTGAAGTTTGCAGCTACTGTTGTTGTAGTTATAGTAGTTGTTGTAGTAGTAGTTGTGGTGGTAGTCTGAGTTGTTGTTGTCTTAGTTGTTGTTGCCTTAGTTGTCGTAACGGTAGTCATTTCACCGTCCGGCAATGTTGTAAAGCCTGCACTTGGTACGCCGCTTTTTGCTAAACGCAGATACATCATACTGCCGTTTGAGGACTGACAGCCGCTGTATTTCAGGCAGTATGACTTTGCATTGTCAGCAGTGAGCTTTATGTAGCTGTATTTGCCTGTTGGTCTCCATGTGCTTGCCTTGGAATAGCTTGGATTACTTGATGTACCTTCGCCCTGCACTGTTCTGTTGCAGTTGGAGAATTTTGAACCGCTTTCGGCATATGCACCCGCATAGGTAATCTGATTCCAGTCACATATGACGTTACCGCCGTTTTCGTAGTAACAGTTTTCCGCATATATGTCACAACCGCTATGCACGGTATATGCCATACTGAACTTGTTTACATAGTTGTTGAATGAGTGGAAATAACCCCATCTCATAAGTCCGGGACCTCTTGTCTCACAGCCGTCATACTTGTTTGAAGCAAGCGTCATATGCGGAAAGCCGTCATATTTAGCTTTTGAATTGTCGTCATCTGACGGATAGCCGAGAATAAGACCATATTTATGCTTTCCGAATGAGCAGTCAGAAACGGTACAATAGTCCGCATCGTAACAGCAGGCAAGGAATTTGTCTTCGTCAACAAGTCCTGTTTTCGGAGCATAACCATAGTTTTCGTGTCCGGTAAATGTCACATGGTCAACCCAGATATTTTTACCAGAACCAAAATAACATACAATTGAATCGTTGTTGTTTGATTCAGCATCGTGCTGCATATCAAAGTTTTTGATAATTACGTTGTTTCCGACACCCTTTGAAGTAGCCGTACAGAACTGTACATTAAAAAGAGTATGGGCATTATAACTACCGATAATTGTCTTGTTGTTGCGAACGTAAATTCTTCCGGCAGAACACATATACCTTGTGCCGTTCATATTGAGTTCGCTAACGCTGATATTCTTTGTTACAACAATAGTATACGGCGTATCGGACTCGGCGTATTTCTTGAGGTCGGCAAAAGTAGCTGCCTCAACCACTTCACCGAAAAGTCCGCCGATATTTCCGGCTTTGATGTTTCCGTTGTTGTCGTCATCGCAGTATCCTGCAAAACCCTGTAAACCGTCCGGATTAAGAAGCCATAACTGGTTGTCCGCACCAGTATAGCTTTCGAGTGACATTCCGGACTTGCCCTGTGTAAGTGCGAGCGAATTATCAGAATAGTTCACAATCTTATAATAGAGATTGTTTCCGAGATGGTCGTCTTTTACCGGAACAGCATACCAGTGCTGTGTCTGGTGGGACTCACTTCCGTACATTATTACACTTGTACCGGCTTTTGCAGAATATCCGGACGGGGTGAGAAGTCTTCCGGACTCAGCGTTGCAGATTTTAAAAAAAGTGCCTTTTGAGTCGGTGTTTACTATGTCAAACCGCCAGCTTCCGGACATATTGTTTCCCAACGCTTTCATTGACAATGCAGAGCCGTCAGAAGTACCGTTTTCAGTAAGCACCGTCTTGTTGTCCTTTGCCGAAATATTCATAAGCTGTGCCGGATAATCCGTTGAAACCGCTTTTGCGTCAATCGGCATAACGCTGTGTTCCAGCAGCGGCAGCAGCCACACCGCAAGCAGTACAAGGA